>JAHCKJ010000389.1 GCA_026125835.1 Sphingopyxis sp. | reverse complement strand
GGGCCTCCAGGACTGCGACATCGTCATGATGCTGCGCCTGCAGCGCGAGCGCATGGAAGGCAACTACGTGCCGACGTCGCGCGAGTACTATCACTTCTTCGGGCTCGACCAGGAAAAGCTCGACTGCGCCAAACCGGACGCGCTGATCATGCACCCCGGCCCGATGAACCGCGGGGTCGAGATCGACAGCAATGTCGCCGACCATCCCACCCGTTCGACGATCACCGAACAGGTCGAAATGGGGGTCGCGGTGCGCATGGCGTGTTTGGACATCCTGACGCGCCGCAAGCGGGGGGTCGCAGGATGGAACTGAAGCCCCTCCTTATCACCAATGCGCGGCTGCTGGGCGGCGACAGCGGCAGCCTGCTCGTCGCCGATGGCCGCATCGCCGCGCTCAACCCGGACGAGACGCCGGACGGCACCCAAACCGTCGATGCCAAGGGCCAGTGGCTCGCCCCCGGGATCATCGACCTCGGCGTGTTCGCGACCGACAAGCCTGCCTTCCACTTTGGCGGCATCACCCGCGCCGCGCTGATGCCCGACGCCGGGCCGCTCGACGATCCCGGTTTGGTAGAGCGCGCCGCCAAGGGCGGCAAGCCCGACCTTTGGGTCCATCCCGTCGCCGCCGCCACGAAAGGCCTCGCGGGCAAGGAACTCGCCGAAATCGGCCTGATGAAAAGCGCGGGCGCCCGCGCCATCGCCACCGGCCGCACCCGCATCGCCGACAGCGGCGTGATGCGCCGCGTGCTTGCTTACGCCGCCTCGCTCGGCCTCGTCACGATCATCCATGCCGAGGATGAAGGGCTGACCGCGGGCGCGGTCGCCACCGACGGCGAAATGGCGACGCGGCTGGGCCTCGCCTCCGCTCCTGCCATAGCCGAAGCGATGGCGATCGCGCGCGACCTTGCGCTCGTCGAGGAAACCGGCGCGCCCGTCCATTTCCGGCAGGTGACAACCGCGCGCGGCCTCGACCTGATCCGCGCCGCCAAGGCAAAGGGGCTGCCCATCCTCTGCGGCATCACCCCCGCGCATCTGTTCCTGTCCGACACCGCGGTCGGCGATTTCCGCACCTTTGCGCGCCTGTCGCCGCCGCTGCGCAGCGAGGACGACCGCCAGGCCTGCCTCGCCGCGGTCGCCGACGGCACGATCGACGTCCTGTCGTCGGGCCACGACCCGCGCGGTCCCGAGGACAAGCGCCTGCCCTTTGCCGAGGCGCTGCCCGGCATGGCGGGCGCCGAAACCCTGCTCGCGCTCGGCCTGAACCTCGTCCGCGACGGCCATGTGTCGCCGGGCCGCCTGTTCGACATGCTCGCGGCCACGCCTGCGTACCTGCTGGGCATCGACGCGGGGAGCCTGAAAGTTGGCATGGAGGCCGACCTCATTCTGATCGATCCGGACACGCCGTGGCAGGTCGACGCCAAGAAGATGGCGGCCTGGGCGGGCAATACCCCGTTCGACGGCATGCCCGTCCAGGGCCGCGCGACCATGATGTGGAAAGGTGGCCAGCGGATTCGCTAGGTCGGTTTTGGGGTGGGGAGCGGACGGTGCCGATCCTCCCCGGAACGGGGAGGATCGGCTATGTCCACTTCCGGTCGAAATCGGCCACTTCAAAACAAAAGGGGCGCAGCCTTCCGGCCACGCTC
>JAHCKJ010000388.1 GCA_026125835.1 Sphingopyxis sp. | reverse complement strand
CGACGATGACCTTGGTGTCGGGCTTCGCCTCCAGGCTCGCGCTCAATGTCCGGAACCCCTCGCGCGTTCCGTCGGGATCAGGGGGCAACCCCAGGTCGAGCGTCACCACATCGGGTTCCTCGGCGCGCAACATATCGATGGCGGCATCATGGTCGCCCGCGATCAGCACGCGATAATCGTCATAGGCCCATTTGAGCTGCGCTTGCAGCCCCGGATCATCCTCCACCACCAACAGGGTGCGGACCACCGTGCTGCCCTCGCTCATTTCGCAACCACTTTCTTCATCATGGGTTCGTCGGCGCGCGCATCGGCGAGCGGCAACCACACGGTAAAGCTGCTGCCCATGCCCGGTTCGCTGTCGACCTCGATCATGCCGCCCATTGCCCGGGCGACCTGCAACGCCTCGAACGCGCCGAGGCCGAAGCCACCGTCCTTCGTCGAGACAAAGGGCTTGAACAATTCCTCGCGGATAAAGCCGCGCGTCATGCCGCATCCCTGGTCGATAACGTCGATCCGGACCCGCCCGTGTTCGGCGACCGCGACCAGTTGCACCGGCGTATCCGGCGCCGATGCGTCGATCGCGTTGGTCACCAGATGCTGGACGATCTGCCGCACCGAAGCCGCGTCAGCCCATGCCAGCAGCCCGGTCTGGCACCCGACGAACAGCGCCCGCCGCGGCCGCATCTCGTCCGCAATCGCGGTCAGGATCGGCTCGATCAGCAGCTTGCCGGGCTCCGCCACCGCGCCGCGCTCGCGCGGCGCCAGACGGACCAGCAGGTCGCTCAGCCGCCCGGCCGACACCTTCAGCGTCTGCGTCATGTCCGCGCGAAACTCGGGATTGTCGGCATGGCGTTCGGCGTTGCGCGCCAGCAGGCCGATCTGGCTCGCCAGATTCTTGATATCGTGCATGATGAAAGCGAAGCGTCGGTTGAATTCGTCGAACCGCCGCGCTTCCGACAAGGCTTCCTGGCTTTGCGATTCCGCCAGATAGCTCGCCGCCTGCTGCCCGGCAATCCGCAGGACGTCGAGATCTTCCCAATCGAGCGCGCGCGACACCGGCGGGCGCTGCAAGATGGCGACCGCAATCATCTTTCGGAAATGCAGGATCGGAACGACCACCCACGCGCGCTGATCGGCGATCAGCCAGGCGGGGATCGCCAGATCGCGGTCCTCCGCGGCGCCCGACCCGCCGCGCCGTTCGGCATCAAGGTCGACGATATGCCGCGTTTCCTGCAACATGAACGCCGACCGCACCGACAGCGTCGCATCCTCCGCCTCGGCATCGACCGGCCAGTGCCAGTGTTCGGCGACGCGAAATGCACCGGCGGCGCCCGGCAGCATGAGCAGCGCGCCGGGGCTGCCGGTCAGTTCGGCCATCGCCTTGGCGACGCGGCGATGCAGGTTGCGCGCGTCACCGTCCTCGACGTCGCTGCCCTGCGCCAGCGTCGCGGTAAAGCGCATCCACTCGGCGCGATAATCATAGCGATGCTCGAAAAAATGCTTCGAGATCATCACCGACAGCCACGCGCGGGCGCGCGGCGATGCGATCAGCACGCCGCCGGTCCCCAGCGCCGCCGCCAGCGACGCACCCTGTGCCAGCGCCGCATAATCGCCCCCGATCAGCCGCGCGATGGCGCCGGTCAGGC
>JAHCKJ010000387.1 GCA_026125835.1 Sphingopyxis sp. | reverse complement strand
GCCGAACAGGCAATCGCGGCTTCGGGCCGCGATTCGCTGGCCAAGCAGGTGGGCCTGCTCACCGAATCGCTGAAATCGACCGCGATCGACGTCACCAAGATCCTGTCGACCGAAGTCAGCGATACCGCGTGGGACGCCTATCTGAAGGGCGACCGTGGGGTTTTTGCCCGCCGCGCGGTCAAGCTGATCGAAAATGGCGAGGCCAAGGAAATCCTGCGCCTTTACCAGAATGACGACGGCTTCCACGCCTCGGTGAACCAGTTCATCCATGATTTCGAAGCGATGCTGCGCCTGTTGATCGGCGCGCGCGACGGCTCGGCGATCAGCGTGACCTTGCTGTCGTCCGATATCGGCAAGCTCTACGTCGCGCTGGCGCAGGCGATCGACCGGTTGCGCAGCTGAGCTCGCCGGGCGCGACCGTTACCGTCACGCCCGTCCGGTCAGCACGTCAGGGTTAACCCAGCCGTTGACATAGGCGAGATAATAGATCGCGAACCCGATCGTCGCGACGATCGTCATTTGCAACATGATCCGACCGGGGCGGAAGGTTGCTGGCGCGCCGCGGTCCTGCCCCTTCACCAAGGGTGTGTCGTCGTCGGCCGCCTTTCGCCCGTGAAAGGGCAACACGAAAAAGGCGCTGAGCGCGAGGAACAACAGATAGATGGCGAGAGCCGAGGTCCATTTCATCGCGATACGTCCGTTCAGATTCGTACAAGCATGACATCGACGACCGGCTTCTTGCCGGTCCAGTCGGTAGCCACCCGGCGCACGCCGAGCCGGATGGCCTCCCGCAGCTTTTCCTCGTCGCGCGCCGGGACCACGGCGGCCTGTTCGGCCGCTTCGCGCATCTCGTCGATGAATGCCTCGCGTTCATCCTCCACCGGAACGCCGCGGTAACTGACGGCGGCGTCGGAGAAATTGGCGCCGGTGAAGACGACCGCCACGGTAATATGGCCATGCAGCGCCAGCTTGCGGCGCTCGCCCATCGTTTCGCCGTCGGCGGGAAGGATGACATCACCGTCGAGGATCAGCCTGCCCGCGCGGACGCGCTCGATGATCTGTGCCGGGCCGGGAGCCAGCCGCACCAGATCGCCATTCTCCTGGACCAGTGCATCGGGTACGCCGGTTTCCAGCGCGAAACGCGCCTGCTCGTGCATATGGCGAATCTCGCCGTGCACCGGCACCACCAGCTTCGGGCGCAACCAGTCATAGAGCGCCGCGAGTTCGGGCTGTCCCGGGTGGCCGCTGACGTGGATATGCGCCTGTTTTTCGGTGACGGTCAGAATATCCTTGGCCGCGAGCTGGTTCATGATCCGCCCGATCGCGACCTCGTTGCCAGGGATCTGCTTCGACGAAAAGACCACGGTGTCGCCCGGGGCGAGCTTGATCTGGTGGCTGTCCGACGCCATGCGCGCGAGCGCCGCGCGCGGCTCCCCCTGTCCGCCGGTCGCGATCACCATCACCTTTTCGCGCGGCAAGCGCATCGCCTCGTCAAAATCGACCGTCGGCGGGAAGTCTTTCAAATAGCCGACCGAGCGCGCCACCCCCAAAATGCGGTCGAGCGAGCGCCCGGCGACGCACAGGGTGCGCCCCGTAGCGCTCGCGCCGCGGGCCCCCGTCTTGAATCGCGCCGCGGTCGAAGCCAAGG
>JAHCKJ010000386.1 GCA_026125835.1 Sphingopyxis sp. | reverse complement strand
GCTCGCGGTTCGCCTCGAGCAGCCGGACGACGCCGCCGCCGACGACGCCGATCCCGGCAAGCGCGACGCGCAGCGGCGGACGGGGAGCGGCCGGGGCAGGGTGGGGCGACATGCGGGACTCCGTACAGCGGCGCGCGCCATCGCCCGCCCTCCGCTCCGGCCCCTATCGGCTTTTGTCAGCGAAACAAGCCCCGCGCCGCTGGAGCACGGCGAAGCAAATCTTTACCCCGCCGGCGGTTTGCGCGTGCGCGCGCAGTCGCCGAGTGCGCCCAGCACGACGCCATAATCGGACGCGGCCTTGCGGCGATCCTCGGGCGCGGTGCCCGCCAGCCTGCTCAGCGGCAGCTGGCGCGGCAGCCCGCACGCAAGCCGGTACCAGGGCAGCGTCCCCCGCGCGGGGACCGCCGCCGACCCGTCGACGATCTCGCCGAACGCCGCCGCCCAGCGCCGCGACCCGTCGGCGGCGGTCAGGATGGTCAGCGACACCGGTTCGCCGGTGCTGGTGTTCAGGAACAATTGCGTCTCGCCCTCGCCGGGCAGCGTGCCGGGGACGTGGAAGCCGTTGGCGATCCCGGTGATCGCGGGCGGGGCACCCGGTTTGACCAGCTCGGTCAGGATGGCGCGCAATTGCGATTCGGTCGCCGCGTCCCAGGGCAGCTGCGCGTCGGGCGCGACCAGCCGGATGCTGCTCGTGCTGTTGCTCCCCGCCGTCGTCCCCGCGACCGGGCGGGCAAAGAGCAGGACGGGCTGCTTTTTCTTGAGCTTCACCGGCTTGCCGCGTGTGTCGAGCGGCAGATCGACGAGGTAGTTGACCCGCGCCGCGAGCGGCCCCGCGCCGCGAATCAGGCTGACGACATCGGCCTCGACATAGAATCGGCTGTGGCCCGCCGCGACGCCGGTGGCCTGGGCGGGTTTCAGTGCCACCGCGCTGTGGATGCGGGCGTGGAGCGCGATCGGCGCGGCGGTCGCCAGATCGGCGATGTCCGCATAGGTGAAGGGGCCGGCCGCCGCCGCCGCCGGTGCCTGCATCGCCGAAACCGTTGAAAATCCTGGGCTCATGGCCAGAAGTCCGGCCGCCAGTAACGAAGCATGGACACGCATGGTCGATTCACTTTCCATCATGTTGGCGCCGCTCGCGACGCGGAAATTTCCATCATGGGACAAGCCACATTAACCGCTGATAAAGGGTTTGCGAACTTGCCGCCACCGCGATAGGACGGGCGCGAAACGTCCGGCAAAAACAGAACAAGCCGAACGGAGCTCCGCCGGGTCTGTGGAACGCATCGGAAATCATCCGGGCATTTGGCAACTGGACCTGTCGGGTGGGAATTGGTGTCAGGATGATCTAGCAAGGAGCGTCGTCCCTGAATGGCTTATGGTGATAATGTCGACCCTAAAAGCAGGGTAGTCTCGATCGTCTTTGTGGTGTTGTTGACGGCGTTTATGGGCTAAGGCCTCGTCAACGGCCTGAATATCAGCATCGTCAAGAAGATCGCGGAAAAACTGGACGTCGTCGACGTCGAAGAACCGCCGCCGCCGGAAGAACCGCCGCCGCCGCCGCCGCCGGACAATGTCCTGCCGCCGCCGCCGCCGGTCGTGACGCCGCCGTCGCCGATTCCGCCGCCGGTCACGTCGAATACCGTGCAGT
>JAHCKJ010000385.1 GCA_026125835.1 Sphingopyxis sp. | reverse complement strand
GATCGGCCCGAACTCGCTGAACAGCGCCATTGCAGCGGGCGGCAGGGCGTCGCCCATCGCGAGCAGCGCGATCGCGGGATGACACACGGGCGCTTCGACGAAGCGGACCCAGGTTAGATATTCGCCGACCTCGCTTTTCCAGGCAAAGCGCGGACCGGTGGTCGGCCGCATATCGAAATGGCGGACGAAAGACGGGCGCGCATGATGGTCGGGCACGGGTTCGAGCGTCTCGGGCGCGGGGCAGTCGGGCATCGCCAGCCGGTTATGGTCGAGATGACTTTTGCGGTCGGGCGAAAAGGCGAACACCGCCGCGGTGCCGAAGCCTGCGTCGCTCGACACCCCGGCCTCGACGAACAGCGACGATTTCGACTGGCGCAACACGCGCGTATTGACGGTGCAATCACCGCCGACCGGGCCGACGAAGCTGATCTGTGCGTAGCGTAGCGGGGTGTCGGTCGGATGGAGCGCCATCGTTCCCGCGAGCGCGACCGCCGAGCTGATCCCGCCATAAGCGGTGCGCCCCTGCATCCAGCCATCGTCGATATGCGCCTTAGCCACGCCGTCTTCGGTACGCAGCGTCGATAGCAGCGCGTCGAGCGCGCTGGGAGAGGTGGTCATCTTGCGGTTATTCCTCGATCTGGAAGGTCAGTCCGGCATGATCGGTCAGCCGCGCGATCAGCGCGTCGCCAAGTAGTGCGCCGGGGGTCCACACGCCGCCTTTGGCCTTGTTGGCGAGCAGGGCGATGCCGGTTTCCGCCAGCATCTTTGAAGTCGAGCCATAGCCGGGATCGCGGTCGCCCTGCACACTGGCGCGAACGGTCGTGCCGTCGGGATATTCGCCAATGAACAATATGTCGTAGAAGCCGTTCTCGCGCTCTTCGTTGCTTGGACCCTCGCCGGGCTTAAGCTTGGATTCGCCAAACGGGTTCGCCTTCGCCATCGCTTCGGCCATCGCTTTGCCGGCGTCGCCGATCGTCGTCATCACCATCTCGTCATAAACGAGGTCGGCGCCCCATTGGTGGCCGAGTAGATAATTGGTGCGGTGGACATTCTTGGTGTTGATCGGCGCCATGACGAAGGGCGCGGTCCAGGTGCCGGTGGCGCTGTCATATTCGGGGAACAGCCCGGTCGGTTGCGACGGACCCTCGAAACCGGGTGTCAGCGCGAAGGATGATTTGAGCAGCAGCGCCAGCGAGGGCTTTTTCGCTACCGCTTTCAGGGTTTCGGTCAGGCTTGCGATGGTGCCGCCCGATGCGCCCCCTGCCATTTTGCGAACGCGGCCCTTGACGCGCGGCGCGGGCTTGCCGTGGCGCCTCACAGCCTCGGCCTGCAGGTAATGGACGCCAAGGTCGAAGGGGATCGAATCGAAACCGCAGCTGAAGGTGATGCGGGCGCCCGACGCTTTCGCGGCGGCTTCATGTTCGTCGATCATCTCGCGCATCCAGCCCGGTTCGCCGCACAGATCGGCATAGGCGGTGCCCGCCTTCACACATGCCGCGACCAGGTCGCTGCCGTAAAGCTGATAGGGGCCGACCGTGGTCAGGACGACTTTTGTGCGTGCTGCCATCGCATCGAGGGTGGCGGGATCGCTGGCGTCGGCGACGACGAGAGGCGTATCGGCGGGGGCGCCGATCAGGTCGCGCACTTCGGCGAGCTTTGCAGCGCTCCTTCCCGCCATCG
>JAHCKJ010000384.1 GCA_026125835.1 Sphingopyxis sp. | reverse complement strand
TGGCCCAGGTTTTACTAATCACCGGCCCTCTTTGTTTCTTTGTGTGATTAAAATTGGCGCACCGCGGGGGTAACTCCGCCGCCCCCCCCCCCCCCGCGTCACACTGCCCGCCTCAAGCCGCGCCGGTCGCCTTCGGCGTCGCGGGGTCGGCGCCCCATTCGGTCCAGCTGCCGTCGTACACCGCGACATCGTCCTTGCCGAGCAGATGCGCGCCGAACGCCACGACGGTTGCGGTCATGCCGCTGCCGCAGGTGGTCACCAGCGGCTTGTCGAGATCGACCCCGGCGGCGTCGAATGCCGCCTGCAATTCATCGCCGCGCTTCCACGTACCGTCGGCATTGAACAGCTCGCTGTGCGGCAGGCTGCGCGAGTTCGGGATATGCCCCGGCGCCAGGCCCGGACGCGGGTCGCGGTCCTCGCCGCTGAAACGCGCCGCGGGGCGCGCATCGACAACCTGTTCGGCGCCGCTGTCGACATTCGCCAGCATCTGCTCCTTGGTCCGCACCGCCTTCGCGTCGCGCCAAACGGTGAAATGGCGGTGGCGCAGCGTCTGCTTGCCCATTTCGAGCGCGCGGCCCTCGGCCTTCCACTTCGCCAGCCCGCCGTCGAGCAGCGCGACGTCATGCGCACCGAACAGCTTGAGCAGCCACCAGGCGCGCGCCGCGCTTTTCAGCGGGCTGTCGTCGTACAATACGATGCGGCTGCCATCGCCCAGACCCAGCGACTGCATCCGGCTGGCGAATTTTTCGGCCTGCGGCGCCATATTGTCGATATCGCTCGACGGGTCGGTCAGTTCGGCCAAGTCCATGAACACCGCGCCCGGGATATGTCCTGCTTCATATTCGGCGCGGGCATCGCGCCCCGAATCGCCCATGAATTTCGTCGCGTCCACGACCCGCAGGTCCGACGCCCCCAGTTCGCGTTCCAGCCAGTCGGTAGAGACCAAGGCGTCCATGTCATGCTCCTGTTACGACCGGCGGGGACTTTGCACCGTCCCTTTACCGGCGATCCTGCTCTGCTTTCCGGGGATCACAAGCCTATGCCCCGCGCCATGCTTTTTCAAGCATGCTGGCGCTCTGCCTCAGCCGATGCTGCGCTGCAACAAAAACATCGCGCCCGACCGCCGCAAAGGCGATCATTGCGACCGCTTGATCGCGGTGGCGCGGGCGCCCGGACGATCGACCTGATGGTTCGGGCGGTCGAGCGGCAGTGGCGCCAGCTTGTCACTACCGCTGCTGCCCTGTTCGCGGCCGAGCACGAAGCTGCCCGCATTCTGGCCGAACGCATCGCCTTCGCCGTCCCAATGATAGGTCACGTCGAACGCCATGACGGGGACCAGCATCGGCTTGCCGCCGATCATCAGCGGCTCGATCGCGGCGCGCGGTAGCATGACCTCGGTCGACACCGTCTCGCCCGCCCCCGCGTCGAGCGTCATGTCGTCGCGCAGCACGCTGCCGCCCGCGCCGTCGAAAAAGCGGCCCAGCACCGGCTCGGGCATCGCCGACCCCTGGCCCAGCGCGATGCGCACCATCAGCCCGGTCGCGGGCATGATCCCCTGATTGATCAGGTGGAGCGAAAAACCGACGACGACATGGTCGGGGACAAAGCGGATATAGGCGATGTCGAGCGCCATGCCGACCACCGCACGGCGCTCGCCCGCCGCCCGGTTGACCAGCGGCGAT
>JAHCKJ010000383.1 GCA_026125835.1 Sphingopyxis sp. | reverse complement strand
TATTGCGGAATGTTGACATTGCACTAGTCGCGCATCCGCTTCTTGCCCTCTTTCTGCTTTTCGAGCAGCTTTTTCTTGCGGGTCGCGTCGCCGCCGTAACATTTGGCGGTGACGTCCTTGCGCAGCGCCGCGATGGTTTCGCGGGCGATGACCTTGCCGCCGATCGCCGCCTGGATCGGGATCTTGAACATGTGGCGCGGGATCAGATCTTTCAGCCGCTCGCACATGCCGCGGCCGCGGCTTTCCGCCGATCCGCGGTGGACGATCATCGACAGCGCATCGACCGGCTCGTTGTTGACGAGGATGCTCATCTTCACAAGGTCGCCGGGACGATGGCCGATCTGGTGATAGTCGAACGACGCATAGCCGCGGGAAATGCTCTTCAAGCGGTCGTAAAAGTCGAACACCACCTCGTTCAAGGGCAGCTCATAGGTGATCTGCGCCCGCCCGCCGACATAGGTCAGGTTCTTCTGCACCCCGCGGCGGTCCTGGCAGAGCTTCAAAATCGGCCCCAGATATTCGTCTGGGACGTAAATCACCGCCTCGATCCACGGCTCCTCGATCTCGTCGATGCGGTTGGGGTCGGGCATGTCGGCGGGGTTGTGGAGCTCGATCTCCTTCGCCGCCTCGTTCTTCGTGTGCGACAGCTTCAATTTATAGACCACCGACGGCGCGGTGGTGATGAGGTCGAGGTCATATTCGCGGGTCAGCCGCTCCTGGATGATCTCCAGATGCAGCAGCCCAAGGAAACCGCAGCGGAAGCCGAAGCCGAGCGCCGCGCTGCTCTCCATCTCGAACGAAAAGCTCGCATCGTTCAGCCGCAGCTTCTGGATGCTTTCGCGCAATTTCTCGAAGTCGTTGGCGTCGGTCGGGAACAGGCCGCAGAACACGACCGGCTGGACTTCCTTGAACCCCGGCAGCGGCGCCGCGGCGGGTTTCTTGGCGTCGGTCACCGTATCGCCGACGCGCGCCTGCGCGACGTCCTTGATCTGCGCGGTGATGAAGCCGATCTCGCCCGGCCCGATCTCGGTCAGCTCCTCGCGCTTCGGGGTGAAGCAACCGACGCGGTCGATCAGATGGGTGGTGCCTGCCTGCATGAACTTGATCTGCTGGCCCTTTTTCAGCACCCCGTCGATGACGCGGACGAGGATGACCACGCCGAGATAGGGGTCGTACCAGCTGTCGACGAGCATCGCGAGCAAGGGCGCCGCGGCATCGCCCTTCGGCGGGGGTATCTTCGTCACGATCGCCTCGAGACATTCCTCGATGCCAATCCCCGATTTGGCGCTGGCGAGCACCGCATCGTCGGCAGGCAGGCCGATGATATCCTCGATCTCGGCCTTCACCTTGTCGACGTCGGCGGCGGGCAGGTCGATCTTGTTGATCACCGGCACGATTTCATGGTCGTGCTCGATCGACTGATAGACGTTGGCGAGCGTCTGTGCCTCGACCCCCTGCGCGGCGTCGACGACGAGCAACGCGCCCTCGCACGCCGCGAGCGACCGCGACACCTCATAGGCGAAATCGACGTGCCCCGGCGTGTCCATCAGGTTGAGCTGATAGGTTTCGCCGTCCTGCGCGGTATAGTTCAGGCGCACCGTCTGCGCCTTGATGGTGATGCCGCGCTCTTTCTCGATATCCATATTGTCGAGCACCTGCGCCGACATTTCGCGCGCGGTGAGG
>JAHCKJ010000382.1 GCA_026125835.1 Sphingopyxis sp. | reverse complement strand
CGTCGCACGCGCCTTTCACGTCCGCGAGCTCGAGGTCGAAAATGCCCGGCTGGCGCAGCAGGGGAGCAGCGACAACCGCGTGCTGGGCGGGATGATAACCGGCGCCCCCGAAATGCTGAAGGTCGCGCGCACGATCGAGCGGGTCGCGAACCTGGATGTCAGTGTCATGCTGCTCGGCGCTAGCGGCACCGGCAAGGAATTGCTGGCGCGCGGGCTGCACGAAGCCAGCGACCGGCGCGACGGCGCTTTCGTCGCGATCAATTGCGCCGCGATCCCCGAAAACCTGCTCGAAAGCGAATTGTTCGGGCATGAGAAGGGCGCGTTCACCGGCGCGGTCAAGACGACCGAGGGCAAGATCGAACTGGCGCATGGCGGTACTTTGTTCCTTGACGAAGTCGGGGACATTCCGCTGCCGTTGCAGGTCAAATTGCTGCGGTTCTTGCAAGAACGGACGATCGAGCGGATCGGTGGTCGCAAGCCGATCGCGGTCGACACGCGGATTGTGTGCGCGACGCACCGCGACCTCGACGCGATGATCGCCGAGCAGAGCTTTCGCGACGATCTTTACTACCGGCTGGCCGAAATGGTGGTGAAAATCCCGTCGCTGGCCGAGCGGGCGGGCGACGCGGTGCTGTTGGCGCGGCATTTCCTGCACCAATATGCGCCCGCAATGAACCCCGCGGTGCGCGGCTTTGCGCCCGACGCGTTGCAGGCGATCGACGAAGGTCGCTGGCCGGGCAATGTCCGCGAGCTGGAAAACCGGATCAAGCGCGCGGTCATCATGGCCGACGGCAAGCTGGTGACGAAGGCCGACCTCGACCTGGCGCGCGGCGGCGAGGGCGACAGCAACGGCGAGGAAGCATGGCTGAACCTGCGCAGCGCGCGCGAGGCGGCCGACCGGGTCGCGATCCGCCGTGCGATGACGCAGAGCGAGGGCAATATCTCCGCCGCGGCCAAGCTGCTCGGGATCAGTCGGCCGACGCTTTACGATCTGCTCAAACAATATCGGATGAACGCCTGAATGCAGCGCGCGCGCGCCTGGATTGCCGCGCTGCTGGCGTGCGTGCTGCTCGCGGGGTGCGACGGTGGCCGCGGCGACACGCCACGCCGCGCGCTCGAGGAACGCCGGTCCGAGCTGCTGGCGGCGATTGCGGCAAATCCGCAGGCGATCGCCGAACGTGTCGAACTGGCGCGGGTCGCGATCGGGCTGGGCGACGCGGTCGGTGCCGAGGCGGCGGTAAAGGCGGCGCTGGCGGCGGGCGGCAACGATGCGGCGCTGCGCCCGTTGCTCGCGCGGGCCTATGCGATGCAGGGGCAGGGCCAGCGGGCGTTCGACGCGATCGATGCCGGACCGATCATCCCCGGGATGATTGGCGAGGCCGCATGGGTGGCGGGCGACGTCCACCTGTCGAACGGCGACCTCGATGCCGCGCGGAGCGCCTATGACCGGGCGGTCCGCGAACTGCCGCGCAGTTCGGCGCTGTGGGTCGATGTGGCGCGGTTCCGCGACGCCAATGCCGACACCGCAGGCGCGCGCGACGCGGTGGACTATGCCATCGAGCTTGACGGGGCGAACAGTGCGGCGCTGGCCTATAAGGCCAATCTGATCCGGACCGAGGCGGGGCTGACCGCGTCGCTGGACTGGTATGATCGCGCGCTGGCTGCCGACCCCGACAATGCGGATGCGTTGATCGAACAGG
>JAHCKJ010000381.1 GCA_026125835.1 Sphingopyxis sp. | reverse complement strand
TGACCTTCTCGCTCCCGCTTGCGGGAGGGGAGAAGGTCACCCCTCGCCCAAAATCCAGTCGACGCCCGCCGCGACATGGATCCGCGTCGTGTCATAGATCGGCAGGACGTTGGCGTCGGGATCGACCAGCATCACCAGCTCGGTACAGGCGAGGACGATCGCCTGGATATCCTGCTTGGCGATGTCGGTGATGAAGGTCTTCATCGTGCGGCGCGACGCTTCATTGACCTTGCCCTGCATCAACTCGTCGTAAATGATGCGGTCGATCTCGTCCGCGCGATCCGAATTATAGGGCGCCAGCGTCAGTCCGTGGCCGACGAGCCGCTGGCGAAACCACGCCTCGGTCATCACATTGCGCGTCCCGATCACCGCCGCCGCCGTGACCCCGTCGGCCTTCATCTTCGCACCCGTCTCATCGACGATATGGATCAGCGGGATCGCGATCGCCGCGGCGACATCCTCGGCCACCTTGTGCATCGAATTGGCGGCGATCATCAGCGCGGTCGCCCCCGCCGCCTCGAGCCGCTGCGCCGATGCGATCAGCACCTCCTTCGCATGCGCCCATTGTTCGTCGGTGGTAATCCGCGACAGGTCGCAATAATTCAGGCTTTCCATCAGGATCGGCGCCGAACAGGCCGTACCAAGGCGCTTTTGCACTCCCTTGTTGAGGTGCCGGTAATAAAGTTCGGTCGACGCCCAACTCATGCCGCCGATCAGGCCGATTTTACGCAAAATTCAATCTCCGAACGCTTGGTTCAAAAATATCCGTTCGCCCTGAGCTTGTCGAAGGGCCGTTCTTTCTTTTGGGCGTCGCCAAAGGAAGGACGGTGCTTCGACAAGCTCAGCACGAACGAAAATGGGTGTTGGCTAGTGCCCGCCGCCGTTCAGCGCTTTCACAATATCGTCAGCCATCTTCTTGGCATCGCCGAGCAGCATCATCGTCTGGTCCATATAGAAAACGTCGTTGTCGACGCCGGCATAGCCAACCCCGCCCATCGAGCGCTTCACGAACAGCACCGTCTTCGCCTTTTCGACGTCGAGCACCGGCATGCCGTAAATCGGTGACGTCTTGTCGGTCTTGGCCGACGGGTTGGTGACGTCGTTGGCGCCGATGACAAAGGCCACGTCGGCCTGCGCGAATTCGCCGTTGATATCCTCCAGCTCGAACACCTCGTCATAGGGCACATTCGCCTCGGCGAGCAGCACATTCATATGCCCCGGCATTCTTCCCGCGACGGGGTGGATCGCATATTTGACGTTCACGCCTTCCTTCTTGAGCAGATCGGCCATCTCGCGCAGCGCGTGCTGCGCCTGTGCCACCGCCATGCCGTAACCCGGCACGATGATGACATTTTCGGCCTGGCTCATCAGGAAAGCCGCGTCGTCGGCGCTGCCGGGCTTCCACGGGCGTTGTTCCTTCGCACCGCCCGCTCCCGCCGCCGAATCATCGGCGCCAAAGCCGCCCGCGATCACGCTGATGAAGCTGCGGTTCATCGCGCGACACATAATGTACGACAGGATCGCGCCCGACGAACCGACCAGCGCGCCGGTGATGATCATCGCGGTGTTGCCGAGGGTAAAGCCCATCGCCGCCGCGGCCCAGCCCGAATAGCTGTTGAGCATCGACACCACGACCGGCATGTCGGCCCCGCCGATCGGGATGATGAGCAGGAAACCGATCAGGAAGCTCAATGCGGTGACCGTCCAGAACACC
>JAHCKJ010000380.1 GCA_026125835.1 Sphingopyxis sp. | reverse complement strand
GACGGCGGACCGACGGTCAGCGTGCGCGTGCAGGAGTTGTTCGGCTTGGCCCGCCACCCGACGATCGGCGATCCGCCGGTGCCACTCGTCCTCGCCTTGACCTCGCCCGCGCACCGCCCGATCCAGACGACGCGCGACCTGGTCAGTTTCTGGGGCGGCAGCTGGCACGATGTCGCGCGTGAAATGCGCGGGCGCTATCCCAAGCACAGCTGGCCCGACGATCCCGCCAAGGCCCGTCCCACCCTGCTGACCAAGGCGGCGCAGGCGCGGCGCGACGGGGCGTGAGGTTGGCTCTTTTCGCGGCGGCGCCGAGCCGCTAAGGCACCGGCAAGCCAACCAACGCAGGACTGTCCAAATGAAAGCGCGCATTTTCCAGAAGCCCAAGAATGCGATGCAGTCAGGGCGCGCGGGCACCGATCGCTGGATGCTGGAGTTCGCGCCGGCCGAAGCGCGCAAGCCCGATCCGCTGATGGGCTGGGCGGGCAGCGGCGATACGCAGCGCCAGATTCGGCTGACCTTTGCAAGCCGGGAAGAGGCAGTTGCCTATGCCGAGCGCAATGGCATCGACGCGGAGGTTGTCGCGCCGCCGGTGCGGACGCTCAAGATCCAGGCTTACGCGGATAATTTTCGCTGATCATTTGTCGTCGCCCCGCCTTCGCCGGGGCGACGGGTCGTTATTCGCTGTCCGGCTGCAGCAACTTGTGCAGATGCACCACGACATATTTCATTTCGGCATCGTCGACCGTGCGCTGCGCCGCGGCGCGCCACGCCTTTTCGGCGGTCTTGTAATCGGGGAACAGCCCCACGACGTCGAGGTTGTGGAGGTCGACAAAGTCGGTGCCCTGCGGATCGCTGACGCGTCCGCCGAACACGAGATGCAATTTGCTCATGGCTGCTTTCCTTGCGGGCTGGCGCTGGAGAAGGGGAGAAGGCGCGGCCCCTAACAGCGCGGCGCCGCTACGGCAAGCCGGTCAATCGTCGTTGCGACCCTTCGGCAGTAGCGACCCGAGCAATGCGCCAATCGCAACCGCGCCGGCGACCAGCGCCATCGGCTGCTTTTCGGCCACCTCCTTCAGCTTGCTGTTCGCGCGCTTGGCCTGAACCTTGCCCTTTTCATACACCTCGCCAGCGGCTTCGCGCGCGACGCTCGCCTGCTCGCTGGCCTTGGCCGCGAAATCTTCGGTCGCGGCGCGGGCGCGGCCATAGCCGTCCTGGATGCGCGCCTTTGCCGCTTCGGCGGTCAGCCGCGCATTTTCAGCGGTCTTCTCGGCAAGTTCGCTCGCTTTGGCGCGGGCGTCGCTGGCGGTTTCACTAAACGGCTTCATCGTCATTCTCCATGGGTTCGTTACCGTTGCCGGCATCGGCTTCGTTATCGTCAGTCGGACGCAGGCGATCGGCGATTGCGTTCGCCATATCCTGAATCTTCCGGGTCAGCCTCGGCGCCTGTTCCTTGATCGGTTCGCGCAGCAACCACGCCACCCCAGCCACCGCGGCGAGCGCGATGGGCAGGCGGTTGTCGCGAAACTCCTGCCGCGCCGCGAGCGCGACATCGTCGACCTTTTCGCCGATCCGGTACTTCCCACGCGACACCAACGCGCCGGGCTTCAATGCCGCCTTCGCGACATCAAGGCGCCGGTGCAGCTCGGCGCGCTGCAGCATCGAGCGCCGCGCGGCGGCAATCAGGCGGTTACGTGTCCGCGGCATCGTCGAATCCTTCGC
>JAHCKJ010000038.1 GCA_026125835.1 Sphingopyxis sp. | reverse complement strand
GCCATAGAGGTTGAAGCGCTCCAGCGGCGACTGGAACAGGTTGAGCGGGTTGAAGTTATAGTCGTTCTGCGCACCGACGATGAACTCGTTGCCGGCCGCATTGACGCGGCCGACGAACGGCGAACCGATCGACGCCGGGGCGGCAGTCGGCGAACCCTGGGCCGGACCGACCGGAATGGACGCACAGGTCGCCAGCTGCGCGGCGGTACAAGTCGAGCCGCGGGCAAAGGTGCCGATTGCGCGGTCGCCCTGAAGCACCGGCTTGGTTTTGGTGTAACCGAAGCTGAGCACCGCGTTGCCGCGGCCGTCGTCGAAATTGGCGCCGATGGTAAAGTCGCCGCGGAACTGCGAACCGTCGCCGCGTTCGGTGATGCCGTAGGAGGTGCGGACATCGAAGCCCGAGAAATCGCGGCGGGTCATGAAGTTTGCCACACCGGCGATCGCGTCGGCACCGTAAACGGTGGCGGCACCACCGGTCAGAATGTCAACGCGCTCGATCATCGCCAGCGGAATGACGTTAAGGTCGACCACGCCATTGGTGTCGCGCGGGGTGACGCGGCGGCCGTTGAGCAGGACCAGGTTACGGTTGCTGCCCAGGTTGCGCAGGTCGAGACGCGCGGCGCCGGTGCTGCCGTTGTTGGTCTGCGGACCGAGGTTCGGCGTCGCGCCGGGCAGTTCGCGCAGGAAGTCTTCGGCCGAAACCGGCTGGCGGAACTGGATTTCGTCTTCGCTGATGAACGCGACCGGGCTGGACAGCTCGACGTTGGGATTGCTGATGCGCGTACCGGTCACGACGATTTCGCCGCCGGTGGTGGTTGCCGATTCGTCATCCGGCGCGACACCCTGCGCATAGGCAGGAGCCGAAACCAGGGCGACGCTCAATACGAGCGGCGCAGCGCCTAGCTTCAGCTTGGAAAATTGGGTTTTCATCACAGTGCAGTCCCTTGCTACTGGTGGATTGGATTACCCGAGCCCCTGTTATGCCGGCACACGCCGACGCACAAACACCCCGATAGCGTGCGGAATGATCGTTCGACGTGTCCGAGTAAAGCCAAATTGCGGGCTAATCCGCCGTTTCGCGACACATTGTGACGTATTTGCAACAAATCCGGGATGTGGCGAAACACTATGCTCTGCCATGCCGCTGCCGACGACATATTGTTTCAAAAGAAACCAGTTTTTCCCGGCAACCGATAGATCATTGCCCCATGGGCGCGGCGATTTTGGCGGGATCGAGCCGCGCGTCGTTCCACTTGAGACCCCAGTGCATATGCGGACCCGTCGCCCGACCGGTGCGACCGACGGTCCCCAGCACCTGCCCCTGCGCCACGCGGTCGCCGGCCCTGACGTCGAGCCGCTGGCAATGGAGAAAGGCGCTCGACAGCCCCATGCCGTGATCGACGATCAGCAAATAGCCTTCGAGCGTGAACGGTGTCGATGCCGCCAGCGTGACGACGCCATCGGCCGGCGCGACAAAGGGCGTGCCCGCCGGCACCGCAATATCGGTGCCGCTGTGGTAGCTGCCGGGCTTGCCCTGATAGACGCGCTGCGATCCGAAGGCCCCCGACAACCGCCCGGTCACCGGCCAGCGGAAACGCTGTTTCCAGCCATCCGATTCGACGCGCGTGTCGCGCGCCGCGGCGATCTGCGCCAGTTCGGCGGGGCGGCGCCGCGCAAAGTCGGCGTCGTTCGCCGCGCCGCCGCGATAAGGGGC
Organism: Sphingopyxis sp.; assembly: GCA_026125835.1. Lineage (GTDB taxonomy): Bacteria > Pseudomonadota > Alphaproteobacteria > Sphingomonadales > Sphingomonadaceae > Sphingopyxis. Next base: position 10,425 of record JAHCKJ010000038.1, on the reverse strand, counting down.
GTTAATCCGTTCGATCCGCCACACGCCCGGCGCAACTGCCAGATCGCGCACAACGGTCCGCCCGTCGGCCAGCGTCGCGACCAGCCGCGCCGTCGGCCCGGCGTCGCGGTCGAAAGCGATCAGAAACCCGCCCTCGCGGGCAAGCGGGATCGTCCGTCCGTCGAGCGTCAGCGCGCGCGTCCCGCCGGGTGCCTGCCCCAGCATTGCCGCCCCCTGCTCGGCGCTGCCGCGAAGGATAAAATCGCCGGGAGCCAGCGGCACCGGCGGCGCGACTGGCGCAGCGGGAGCAGGGGTCGGCAGCGGCGCAGCATCGACCGATGCAAACGGCCGCGCGGGCGCATCACCGGCCGGTACGCAGCTGGCGGCTACGATCAACAGCGGCAGAGCAACGGTGAAACGGCGCCGGTATTGGCGATGCATCATGCGCTGCGCGCGGCGTCCAGATCGGCCTGCACCGAAATCGCGGCGCTGGCATAAGGCTCCTGCCGCGCCACCGACCAATAGCGCAGTTCATCAAGCCCGATCGGCGCGCGGGTCACCGCGCACAGCACATGATCGCCTGACTCCAGAACGCGAAATCCATTGGGGCCATATTGCAGGCGGGCGAGGCGGTTGCGGCTGGCGATCAACATGATTCAATGTCCGTTCGAGGGTCGGTATTTGCGCCCACTATAGCAGCCGCCGGCGGCGGGGCCACCCCCGGCGATATCAGAACAGCTCGCCCTGCCCTTTTTCGCGCGGCTGGAGCGGGCGGCGGGCCGAACGGGACGCCGAGGCGGGCGCGGGCGGCGGTGCATCGCTGTCGCCGACTGCCACCCGGACCTCGCCATCGGCAAACTGCAACCGCATGGTTCCGGCAGCCTGCGCGCGGGCGGCGGTGGTGACGATCGCCCCGCCGGTATCGCGCACCATCGCATAGCCGCGCGACAAGAGCGCGCGCGGGTCGAGACTGTCGAGCAGCCGCCCAAGCCCCGCCAGCCGCGCCCGGTCGCGGTCCCAGCGCCGCGCCAGCAACGATGGCCGCAGCGCCGCGCCGCGCGTTGCCAGCCGCTCGGCAACCATCGCCAGGCGCTGACGCTGGCTCCGGTCGAGCCGGTCGCCGCTGTCGTCGAGCCGCTGTCGCTGCGGCGCATAGAGCGTCTCGCGCCGCGGCAGATGGCGGGCCAGCGCGGTGAGCCGCTCGCTCGCCAGCGCCTGGTGCCGGTTCGCGGCGCCGATCATCCGGCCATTCCACGTCGCCAATAATTCCTGCAACTCGGCGCGCACCGGCACCGCCATTTCGGCGGCCGCGGTGGGGGTAGGCGCGCGACGGTCGGCGGCATAGTCGGCCAGCGTCGTGTCGGTTTCATGCCCGACCGCGCTGATCGTCGGGATGCCGCAATCGGCGATCGCGCGCACCACAATCTCTTCGTTGAACGCCCACAGGTCCTCGATCGACCCACCGCCGCGCGCGACGATGACCAGATCCGGGCGCGGCACCGGCCCGTCGGGTGTCAGCGCATCGAAACCGCGGACGGCCTTCGCGACCTGCGCCGCAGCGCCGTCGCCCTGCACCAGCACCGGCCAGACGATGACATGCGTCGGAAAACGGTCGGCCAGGCGGTGGAGGATGTCGCGGATCACCGCCCCGGTGGGCGAGGTCACGACCCCGATGATCCGCGGTAGCCGCGGCAAGTCCTGCTTCCGCTCCTGATCGAACAATCCCTCGGCGCCCAGCCGCGCCTTGAGCTTTTCGAACAAGAGCATCAGGGCGCCCTCGCCCGCAACCTCAAGCGTATCGACGACGAGCTGATATTTCGAGCGCCCCGGATAGGTGGTGAGCTTGCCGGTCGCGATGACCTCGATCCCGTCCTCGGGCCGGAACGCCAGCCGCGCCGCCTGCCCTTTCCACATCACCATGTCGATCAGCGCATTATCGTCTTTCAGCGCCGCATAGAAATGCCCCGAAGCCGCGCGTTTGGCGCCCGACAGCTCGCCGCGCACCCGCACCCGCGCAAAGCCGTCCTCGACCGTGCGCTTGATCGCCGCCGACAATTGGCTGACCGACAGCGGCGGAACATTGTCGCCGGACGTCGCCTCGGCTAACAGCCGCGCCGCGGGGTCGGTTTCGGACGCCGGATCGGGAAAAGGGACAGACATGAATATCCTGCTGGTCGGCTCGGGGGGCCGCGAACATGCGCTGAGCTGGCAGTTGGCGCAATCGCCGTCTTGCCGCAAGCTCTATGCCGCCCCCGGCAACCCGGGGATCGAGGCGTTTGCCGAATGCCTGGCGGTCGCCGCCGACGATCTCGACGGCCTGATCGGCGCCTGCGCGGCGCATGCGATCGATTTTGTCGTCGTCGGTCCCGAGGCACCGCTGGTCGCGGGGCTTGCCGACCGGCTGCGCGCAAAGGGCGTCGCGGTCTTTGGTCCCGGTGCCGCGGCGGCGCAGCTCGAAGGGTCAAAGGGCTTCACCAAGGATTTGTGTGCGCGCGCGGGCATCCCGACCGCGGCCTATGTCCGCTGCACCAGCGCCGACGAGGCGCTGGCCGCACTCACGGATTTCAGCATCCCCGTCGTGATCAAGGCCGACGGGCTCGCCGCAGGCAAAGGCGTCGTCATCGCCGAGACGCGCGCCGACGCCGAAGCCGCGATCGCCGATATGTTCGACGGCGCCTTCGGCAGCGCGGGTGCCGCGGTGGTGATCGAGGAATTTATGACCGGCGAGGAAGCGAGCTTTTTCGCGCTGTCCGACGGCACCAATGTGATGGCGTTCGGCAGCGCGCAGGACCATAAGCGCGTCGGCGACGGCGATGTCGGACCGAACACCGGCGGCATGGGCGCCTACAGCCCCGCACCGGTGCTTACCCCCGACCTCGAGGCGCAGGTGATGGACCGCATCATCCGCCCGACCGTGACGACACTCGCCGCCGAGGGCACCCCCTATGTCGGGGTGTTGTTCGCCGGACTGATGCTGACCAATGCGGGGCCGAAGCTGATCGAATACAATGCGCGTTTCGGCGATCCCGAATGCCAGGTGCTGATGATGCGCTACGCGGGCGATCTCGCCGCGCTGCTTTACGCGGCTGCGACCGGCGCACTGGCGACCGCATCCCCGCCCGCCTTTGCCAGCGACTATGCGCTGACTGTCGTCATGGCGGCGAATGGCTATCCGGCCACCCCCGAAAAAGGCGGTGCAATCGATGGCATCGCGGAGGCGGAAAGCGGCGGGGTGCGCGTCTTTCACGCCGGTACCGCGCGCGACGGCGATAGGATCGTTGCCGCAGGCGGACGCGTGCTCAACGTCACCGCGACCGGCCGGACGGTGACCGAAGCACAGCAACGCGCCTATGCGGCGGTCGACCGGATCGATTTCGCGAGCGGCTTCTGCCGCCGTGACATCGGGTGGCGCGAGGTCGCGCGCGAAACGCGTTCGGGCGGCGAGGCTTGAGGTTCGCGGCCACGCAGCATAGGCTGGCCAAAACAGGAGCAAAGACATGGTGATGTGGCTTCAGGAAAATTGGGTCGTCGCGGTCGTCGGCCTGGTCGTCGCGGTCGTGCTGCTGTGGTTTCTGTTCGGCCGGACGCGAGCTGAGCCCGCCGAAACGCCGGTCGCGCCGCCCGCCGAACCGCGCAAACCGCTCGAACCCGTCAAGCCCGATATCGTCGCCGCCGAACCGGCGCGATTCAAGCCGGTCGAACCGGCACCGGCATCGATAGCAAAGGCGCCGCCACCTCGCGCGCCCGAACCGGTCGCTGCGACACCGCCGCCGCCTCCCGCTCCGGAACCGGATATTGCGCCAGAACCTGTTGCCGGGGTGGCGAACCCCGAACCGGCGCCCCCGCCACCCGCCGAACCGGCACCGCCGCCGGTCGCCAAAATCGACAATCTGCAACTGATCAAAGGTGTCGGCCCGAAAATGGTGGCGCTGTTGAATGGACTGGGCGTCACCAGTTTCCAGCAGATCGCCGACTGGACCGAAACGGATATCGCCGCCATCGACCCCCAGCTTGGCGCCTTTCAAGGCCGCATCGCGCGCGACAATATCGTCGATCAGGCGGGCTATCTGGCGCGCGGCGACAAGGCCGGTTTCGAAGCCAAATATGGTGCGCTCGGCGGCGAACTCTGAGCGCCCCGCCGACAGCCGAATCATGATGGTTATAGGGTCGTCATGCTGAACTTGTTTCAGCATGACAAGGCAAAGGGCCTCTCCCTTCGCCGACGTCAGCCAGCCCTGCGGCGGACCGCATCCGCCCCATCAGTCTTCGTCGGCATTCCTCGGCTTTGACAGTTCGGTCACGAGCAGCTTGTCAATCTTGCGCCCGTCCATATCGACGATTTCGAACTGCCAGCCCTTGTCGGTGAATTTCTCGCCTTCCTTGGGCAGCCGCTTCAGGATCGCCAGCGCATGGCCCGCAGCCGTGGCATAGTCGCGGTCTTCGCCGAGTTCGATCCCCAGCCGTTCGGCCATCTGGTCGGCGGGCATCGAGCCGGCAATCAGCAGGCTGCCGTCGTCGCGCTCGATGACGAACGGCTCGCTGCCGATATCCTGATCCGACGCAAATTCACCGGCAATCGCGGCGAGCAGGTCGGCGGGGGTCACCAGTCCTTCGAAATGGCCATATTCGTCATGGACGAACAGCATCGGCACGTCGGCGGCGCGCAGCGCCTCGAGCGCGTCCATCGCGTCGATCTGGTCGTGAATGACCTTGGCGGGGCGGGTCAGTTTTTCCAGGTCGATCACGTCACTGCTGAACAGCGCCGCGGCGATGTCGCGCGCCTGCACCACACCGGCCAGATCGTCGACCGATCCGCGCGCCACCGGCAGGCGGCTGTGCGGCGTTTCCAGCAATTTGTCGCGGATCCCCCGCGCATCGAGGGAAATATCGATCCAGTCGACATCCTTGCGCGGCGTCATGACCTCGCGCACCGGTCGGTCGGCGAGGCGCACGACCCCCGATATGATGGCGCGTTCGCTTTCCTCGATCACCCCCGATTTCGACGCCTCGGCGACGATCAGATGCAATTCCTCGGCGGTGACGCGATCCTCGGACTCGCGGCTCAGACCCAGCAGGCGGAACACGAGCGCGGAGCTGGTGTCGAGCAGCCACACCAGCGGCGCCGCGATGCGCGACAGCCAGTACATGACCGGCGCGACGACGATCGCAATCCGTTCCGGTGCGCGCAGCGCAAATTGTTTCGGCACCAGCTCGCCCGCGATCAACGACACATAGGTGGTCAATGCAATCACGACGGCAAAGGCGGTGGTCAGCGCCGTCGCCGCATCCATTCCGGACAGCGCCTGCAGCCGTTCGGCGACCGGCCGTCCCAGGCTCGCGCCCGAATAGGCGCCGGTCAATACGCCGATCAGCGTGATGCCGACCTGGACCGTCGACAGGAAGCGGCCGGGGTCGGACGCGAGCTGGCGGGCAATCGTCGCGCCGCGGCTGCCGCGCTTTTCGGCGGCCTGCAGGCGCGGGTCGCGCGACGACACGATGGCGAGTTCGGACATGGCGAACACGCCGTTGAGCAGGATCAGGACCAGAATGATCGCGACGTCGGACCAGGGGAAAGGCGTCATGCGCGGGTATCGGGGCGCCGCCGCGCCGCGCCCCTGGATCGATCGTTCATGAACGCCCTATATGCGAAAGGCACCGCCCTGCACAATGGCCCACCGCTGAACGCCCCGATCAGACGCGGTTCAGCACAATTCGGGAACCAGATGCGCCGCCATATGTTATCGGCATGGACGGCGGCCCGCGCAAGGACCAGATGCGCCCGCCAAAAAAGGGAGCGACATGATGAACATCAAGACGATCAAGCTGACCACCATCGCCGCACTGGGCGCCCTCGCCCTTGGCGGCTGCGTCACCGATCCGGAAACCGGCGAGCGGCGCATTTCCAAAGCCGCGATCGGCGGCGTCGGCGGCGCGCTGGGCGGTTATCTGCTCGGCGACCTGATCGGCGGCCGCAGCGACCGCACCGAAAAGATCGTCGGCGCGGGCATCGGCGCGGTCGCCGGCGCGGGTGTCGGCTATTATATGGACCAGCAGGAAAAGAAGCTGCGCGAACGCACCGCCGGCACCGGCATCGACGTCGAACGCCAGGGCGACCAGCTGGTGCTCAACATGCCGGGCGACGTCACCTTCGACCTTAACAGCGCGATGGTGAAGGCACAGTTCCGAACCGCCCTCGACAATGTGGCGGCGACGCTGGCCGAATATCCCAGCACCTATATCGACGTTTACGGCCACACCGATTCGACCGGCAGCGAAACCTATAACCAGGGTCTGTCCGAACGCCGCGCGTCGTCGGTCGCCGACTATCTGGCCGGCCGCGGCATCCAGCGCGCCCGCATGGCGACGATGGGCTTTGGCGAATCGCAGCTGAAATGCGCGCCCGAACGCAGCGAAGCCGATTATCAGTGCAACCGCCGCGTCGAAATCCGCATCGCACCGGTCACACAGGCCGATGTGAACGCCCGCTGATTTCCATTCCCGTGGAAAAACGGGGCGTCACCTGCGGGTGGCGCCCCTTTTTTTGGTTAGCCGAGCGTTGGAAAGCTGGCTTTCAGCCCGTCGAGGACGAACTGCGCCGCCAGCGCCGCCAGCAACACCCCAAGCAGGCGGGTTATCACCGCTTCGCCCTTGTTGCCGATGAACCGCATCAGCGGTCCGGCCGCAAGCAGCGCCGCCAGCGTGATGAGCAGAACGAGCAACAGCGCCGCAAAGATCACGAATGCGCGGTCGAGCCCGTTGTTTTGCGCGACCAGCAGCATGACCGAGGCAATCGACCCCGGCCCCGCCAGCATCGGCATCGCCATCGGAAAGACCGAGACATCCTCGACATCCGACGCGGCCACTTTTTCGGCGCGCTGTTCGCGCCGTTCGGTGCGCTTTTCGAACACCATGTCGATCGCGATCATGAACAGCATGATGCCGCCAGCGATGCGGAAGCTGTCGAGATCGATGTGCAGAAAGCTGAGCAACGCCTCGCCGAACATCGCGAAAAAGATCAGGATGCCGCCCGCGATCAACGTGGCGCGGATCGCCATCGCGCGGCGCTGCGCCGGACCCGCACCGGTGGTCAGGCTGGCATAGATCGGCGCGCACCCAGGCGGGTCGATCACGACGAACAACGTCACAAAGGCGGTGATGAACAGGTCGATCATGGCTGTTTCGGCGCCGCAACCCGGTCGTCGATCACCGTCGCCATGGTGCTGCCGTCCCACATCCGGACCGTGATTTGCCGTGACTTGTCGGCGCGCACGGTCGAGGTCCAGCTGAGCGTCTGGTCGGGCGACAGGCCGACCGCCATGTCGTCGCCTTCGGCGCCCGCCTCGATCGGCACCGCGGGCCGCGAACCGCAAACCGCCTGCTTCGAATCGATAAAGTCGGGCGCTTTGCGCGGCGCAGCCAGTCCGTCGGCATGGTCGAGAATCCAGTTGATCTTGCCCGTCCGCGGATCGCGCATCCAGACCGTGCTGAAATAGCCGTGCGCCGGCCCCTTTTGCCATGCGCCGGTGGTCGCGCCGCTGTTACCGTCGCAGCTGACGAAAACCGCATGCGGCTGCCACTTGACCGCTTCGGCCGGATCCTGCTGCGTACGCAGCCAGTCGCGCGCCTTTACCCGCTGCGGCACGAACATCACAGCGTCGGGATGCGCGGTTTCGCGAAACGCCGTCCACTGCCCCTTTTGCTGTGCGAGCCGCGCAAAGCCGATCTCGGCCGCGATAAAGGCGCTCGGGTTGGGGCCGAGCGGCCGGTTGCGCAGATCTTCCGGATATTGCGACGTACAGCCTACGAGCAGCGACAAACCCAGCGCGACGGCGAGCAGGTGGCGCATCAGAAACCCTCCGGATCGGCGAGCCCCGCGCGGCGGTGCGCGGCGACCAGCGTGTTGCGGAGCAGGCAGGCGATCGTCATCGGACCCACCCCGCCGGGAACCGGGGTGATCGCCGACGCCAGCGCCCGCACCTCGGCATAGTCGACATCGCCGACCAGACGCCCCTTGGCCGCGCCATCGGCGGGGGGCAGGCGATTGATCCCGACGTCGATCACCACGGCACCCGGCTTGATCCAGTCGCCCTTGACCATTTCGGCGCGGCCGACCGCCGCCACGACGATATCGGCGCGGCGGACCAAGTCGGGCAGGTCGCGGGTGCGGCTGTGCGCCATCGTGACCGTACAATTCGCTCCCAGCAGCAATTGCCCCATCGGCTTGCCGACCAGGATCGAGCGGCCGACGACGATCGCGTCCTTGCCGCTGAGGTCGCCGAGCCGGTCCTGGAGCAGCAACAGACAGCCATAAGGGGTGCACGGCACCATCCCCGGGATACCGAGCGCGAGATGCCCGGCGCTGACCGGGGTCAGCCCGTCGACATCCTTGTCGGGGTCGATCGTCGCAACCGCCGCCTGTTCGTCGAGATGGCCGGGGAGCGGCAGTTGCAGCAATATGCCGTCGACCGCGTCATCGGCGTTGAGCTGCGCCAGCAGTCCTTCGACCTCGGTCTGCGTCGCGGTCGCGGGCAGGCGATGCTCGAAGCTTTCCATCCCGGCGGCGACCGTCGCCTTGCCCTTTGAGCCCACATAGACCGCGCTCGCCGGATCGTCGCCGACCAACACGACCGCCAGCCCGGGTGCGCGCCCGGTGGCGGCGACAAAGGCCGGGACAGCATCGGCGATCCGCGCGCGCAGGCCCGCGGCGAATGCCTTGCCGTCAATCACATGCGCGGCGGTATCGACCGTCATCACGCCATGCCGTTGGCATAGGCGACGCGCGCCAGATAGCTGAGCACCGGCCCGTCGATGATGATGATCAGGATGAGCACCAGCATCGGGGTCAGGTCGAGTCCGCCGAAATCGGGCATGATGCGGCGGAAGGGCCGGTACAGCGGCTCGGTGATCCGGTCGAGCACCGTCCACAGCTGGTTGACGAAATCATTGTGCGTGTTGATGACGTTGAACGCGATCAGCCACGACATCACCGCCTGCGCGATGATGAACCACCACAGGACCGTCAGGATGATGTGGACGATCTGGAGGAACATGAGAAACAAGGCGGTATCTCCGTAAAGCGGGTCTGTCGGGCGTCTTAGCGGTGAATGAGCGTCCCCGCACCCCTTGCGGTGAAAATTTCGAGCAGCATCGCGTGCGGAATCCGCCCGTCGAGGATGACCGCCGCCTCGACCCCGGCATCGACCGCGGCGACGCAGGTTTCGACTTTCGGTATCATCCCGCCGGTGATCGTTTCATCGGCCTTGAGCGCGTCGATCGCCGCGCGGTCGAGATCGGTCAGAAGGTTCTTCTCCTTGTCGAGCACCCCCGCGACGTCGGTGAGCAGGAAAAAGCGCTTGGCGCCGAGCGCTCCCGCAATCGCCCCCGCCATCGTGTCGGCGTTGATATTATAGGTCGCACCGTCGGCGCCCAGCGCCACCGGCGCGACCACCGGAATGAAATTGTCGTTGGCCAGGTTGGTCAAAATGGTCGGGTCGACCGCAACCGGCTCGCCGACAAAGCCCAGGTCGACGTGCCGCTCGATCCCCGAATTGGGGTCGGGCTCGGTCCGGCCGACCTTTTCGGCGAGCACCAGATTGGCGTCTTTGCCCGAAATGCCGACCGCCCGCCCGCCGAGACCCGCGATCCAGCCGACGATTTCCTTGTTGATCTTGCCCGCCAGCACCATCTCGGCAACCTCGGCGGTCGCCGCGTCGGTGACGCGCAGCCCGCCGACAAAGGTCGACTCGATCCCCAACTGCTTCAGCATCGCGCCGATCTGCGGCCCGCCGCCATGCACGACGACCGGATTGATGCCGACCGCCTTGAGCAGCACGACATCCTCGGCAAAATCGCGCTGCGCCTCGGGATCGCCCATCGCATGGCCGCCATATTTGATCACGAAGGTCTGCCCCGCATAACGCTGCAGATAAGGCAATGCCTCAACGAGCGTTTCGGCCTTGGCGAGCAGGTCGGGCATTTTCGACGGGTCGGTCATCGCCATCATCCGCCATTCTTTGCATCGAGGCTGCGGCCCAGCGCGACCAGCCCGGTGATGACAAAGGGGATGACCGCGATCGACAGCGCGACCTTGGCCAGCATCTGACCGCCCATCAGATTGGCGATCGGGAACACGCCGTAAAAGGCGATCGTCACGAACAGCAGGGTATCGACGATCTGGCTCAAGGCGCTGGCGATCGCGCCGCGGATCGCGAGCCATGTCGTGCCCGTTCCCGCGCCTTTGCGCCCGCGCAGTTTGCTGAAGATCGTGACGTTCAGAAATTGCGAGGTGCCATAAGCGACGATCCCCGCCGCCATCAGGCGCGGACTCTGGCCAAGAATTGTGTCGAACGCCGCCAACCGCTCGGCCTCCATCTTGGGCGATGCGGGCAAGGCCAGCACCAGCGCGGTCAACATGATCGACAGCACCAGCGGTACAAAGCCCCAGAG
>JAHCKJ010000379.1 GCA_026125835.1 Sphingopyxis sp. | reverse complement strand
CCGCCAGCGGCGGCTTCGAGCAGGGCCACCACCTCCGCCATGCGGGCGCCGTAGCGGCGCACGCCCGGCTCGGCGTCGCCGCCCCGGGACCCCTTGACCAGCACGGTGTCGCCGGGGCGGATCACCTCGCCCAGCCGTGCCTCGGCGTCAGAGTGGGCGGCCACATGCTCGAAATCGATCCGCCCCTCAAGCGCTTTGGCGAGCGGCGCCATCTCTTCGCCGACAAGCAGGGCGAACTGCACCCCGGCTGCGACGAGCGGAGCCGCAAGCCCCGCATGATAAGCCTCGCCGTCCGGGCCAAGCTCCTTCATCGCGCCGAGAATCGCGACCTTGCGGTCGCCGGATTCGCTGCCCAGCTGTCCGATCGTCGCGGCCATCGAAGCGGGGTTGGCGTTATAGCTTTCGTCGATCAGCAGGATATGTCCGCCGCCCAGCGGCACGCGGTGACGCGCGCCGCGCCCGGCGAGCCCCACCATTTCGGCAAAAGCCAGCCCCGCGGCGGGCAGGTCGCCGCCGACCGCCTTCACCGCCGCCAGCACCGCAAGCGAATTGGACACCCAATGCACCCCGGCCTGCGCGATCGTGTAGCAGAGCAGCGCATCCTGCACCTGCGCGGTGACCAGCGACCCGCCGTGTCCGTCCGGCAACCAGTCAACCGCGCGGACATCCGCATCGGCGCCGAGGCCGAAGCTGATCACATGCGCGGCATGTTGTTCGGCCTTGGCGCGGAGCCTAGCATAATGCGGGCTGTCGAAGGGGACGATCGCGGTACCGCCCGGCTCCAACCCCTCGAAAATCTCGCCCTTCGCGTCGGCGATCGCCTCTTCGCTGCCGAAAAACTCCATATGCGCCGGGGCGATCGTGGTGACGATGGCGACATGCGGACGGACCATGCGGGTCAGCTCGGAGAGCTCGCCTGCATGATTCATCCCCATCTCGAACACCCCGAAATCCGCGGTCGAGTGCATGCGCGCGAGGCTGAGTGGCACGCCGACATGGTTGTTGTAGCTTTTGACCGAGCGGTGCGCCCTGCCGGGGCGAAAGCGGTCGAGCGCCGCGAACAGCGCTTCCTTCGTCCCGGTCTTGCCCGCCGATCCGGTCACGCCGATGATCCGGCCATGGCTGCGCGCGCGCGATGCGGTCCCCAGCGCATTCAACGCCGCGGCGCTGTCGGCGACGCGGACATGCGGATGGTCGATGGCGGTTTCGCAGACGATACCCGCGGCGCCCGCGGCAATCGCCTTGTCGATGAATTTGTGCCCGTCGGTCGCCTCGCCGCGCATCGCGACGAACAGGTCGCCGGTCGTCACCTCGCGCGAATCAAAGGCAACGCCGTGCACGGTGAAATCGGCGCTCGCTTCGCCGCCGGTCGCGGCGGCGATGGCGCGGGCGGTCCACAGCGGGGTCATGCCGCACACTCGCGCGCGACGGCGACGTCGTCAAAGGGGATGACGCGCATGTCGGCGCCCGCACCGACGATCTGCCCCTGCTCGTGCCCCTTGCCTGCGATGCAGACAATATCGTCGGCGCGCGCCTCGGCAATCGCGGCGGCAATCGCGGCGCGGCGGTCGCCGATGACCTGCGCGCTCGGCGCCCCCGCCGCAATCGCGGCGCGGATGACGGCAGGGTCCTCGCCGCGCGGATTGTCGTCGGTGACGATCAGCACGTCGGCCTTGGCCGCGGCGACCTTCCCCATTTCGGGGCGCTTCGCCTGATCGCGGTCGCCGC
>JAHCKJ010000378.1 GCA_026125835.1 Sphingopyxis sp. | reverse complement strand
CGGCATCGTCACACCCACGACCGGATCGGTCAGCGTCGCCGGACACGACCATGCGCGCGACTTTCGCGCCGCGCGCTCGCTGATCGGCCTGGTGCCGCAGGAACTGCACACCGACGCGTTTGAAACGGTGCTGGCGACGGTCAGCTTTTCGCGCGGCCTGTTCGGCAAGCCGCGCGATCCGGCGTTCATCGAAAAACTGCTGCGCGACTTGTCGTTGTGGGACAAGCGCGATGCCAAGATCATGGAGCTGTCGGGCGGCATGAAGCGCCGCGTCATGATCGCCAAGGCGTTGAGCCATGAGCCTGAAATCCTGTTCCTCGACGAACCGACCGCGGGGGTCGACGTCGAACTGCGCCGCGACATGTGGCAGATGGTCCACGGGCTGCGCGAGCGCGGCGTGACGATCATCCTGACCACGCATTATATCGAAGAGGCGGAGGAAATGGCCGATCGCGTCGGGGTCATCAGCAAGGGCGAATTGATTCTGGTCGAGGAAAAGCACGCCCTGATCAAAAAACTCGGCCGCAAGACTCTGTCGCTCAATCTCGCCGAGCCACTGTCGTCGATTCCGCCCGACCTTGCCGACTGGAAACTCGAACTGACGGGCGACGGGCGTGAGCTTGTGTACGAGTTCGACAGTCAGGCCGAAGCGACGGGCGTGCCGTCGCTGCTCCGGCGGATGAGCGACATCGGCGTCGGTTTCAAGGATCTGCACACCAAGCAAAGCTCGCTCGAGGATATTTTTGTCGGGCTGGTGCATCGCGACAAAAGTGCCGACGCGACGGGAGAGGGCGCATGATCTCGAATCTCCGCGGCATTCGCGCGATCTACCAGTTTGAAATGGCGCGCTTCGGTCGCACTTTCTGGACCAGCCTAATGCTGCCGGTCATCACCACGGCGCTCTATTTTGTCGTCTTCGGATCGGCGATCGGCGGACGGATGAGCGAGGTTGGCGGGGTGCCGTATGGCGCTTTCATCGTCCCCGGGCTGATGATGCTGACGATGTTCACCGAAAGCATCAGCAACGCCAGCTTCGGCATCTATATGCCCAAATGGACGGGGACGATCTACGAGATGCTGTCGGCGCCGCTGTCGCCGCTGGAGACGGTGATCGCCTATGTCGGGGCCGCGGCGACCAAGTCGGTGATTATTGGCACGATCATCTTTGCCACCGCGCACCTGTTCGTCGACGTGCAGGTCGCGCACCCGCTGTTGATGGTTGGCTTCATGCTGCTGATGGCAGTTACCTTCTGCCTGTTCGGGTTCATCATCGGCATCTGGGCGCAAAGTTTCGAGCAGTTGCAGGTGATCCCCTTGCTCGTCGTTTATCCGCTGACCTTTTTGGGCGGCGCCTTTTACTCGCTCGACATGCTCCCTGCGGCGTGGCGCACGGTCACCCTGTTCAACCCCGTCGTCTATCTCATCAGCGGCTTCCGCTGGACCTTCTTTGGCAGGGGCGACGTCGGCATCGAGGTCAGCATGGCGGCGGTCGCGCTGTTCTTCACGCTGTGCCTGGGCGTGATCTTCTGGATGTTCCGGACCGGTTATCGGCTCAAGAACTGACCGTCATTTAGCGTCCGAGGCGGCGCAGCATGTCTTCGGTGGTCGCGATCTGACCAGCATCGAGCCCCGCGAGGCCTTGCCGTGCCAAGGCAAAGCGTTGGTCGATGAGGCTTTCGACCGTTGCAAAACCTTTGGGTGTCAGTTGCGCCGACAATTTGCGTCGATCCTGTGCCGTCGCGCTACGCA
>JAHCKJ010000377.1 GCA_026125835.1 Sphingopyxis sp. | reverse complement strand
AACGGACCGCGTGGCCGCGCTGCGGCGGGCGGGAACCAAACCGGACGAACGAAGGTTCCGGGCGGCGATAGGAAAAACTGATGGAAACTCGTTCGAACAACGTCCTCGTCGGCGCCTTTGTCCTGATCTTTACCGCGGCGCTCGCCTTTTTTGTGGTCTGGCTCGCCAATGACACCGGCGGCGAAAAGCGCGAATATGACATCTTTTTCAAGCAATCGGTCGACGGTCTGAACAAGGGCGCGGCGGTGCAGTTTTCGGGCGTCCCTTCGGGACAGGTTCGCGAAATATCGCTGTGGCCCGAAGACCCGCAATTCGTCCGCGTACGGATCCAGGTGAACGAAGGCGTCCCGATCCTGCAGGGCACCACTGCGGCGATCGAGGGTGTCGGCTTTACCGGCGTGTCGCAGATCGCGCTCGATGGCGCGGTCAAGGGCGCCCCGGCGATCACCGATCTGGGGCCCGCGGGCCGTCCGGTGATCCCGACCCGCGTCGGCGGGCTGGGCGAGTTGCTCAACACCGCGCCGCAGTTGCTGCAACGCCTGTCGACGCTGACCGAGCGGCTGGCCGAACTCGCCGATGACGAAAACCAGGCCAGCATCCGCGGCATATTGAACAATGTCGAGGCGTCGACGGCAATTTTGGCGCGTAACGGTCCCGCGCTGGAGCGCGCGCTCGCCGACACCCGCATCGCGATCCAGCAGACGGGGGTCGCCGCCGAGCAGATCGGAAATCTGGCCGCCGCAACCCAGGGAACGATCGACCGCAACGTCGATCCGGCGATGAAGAACCTGCGCGATACGCTGGCGTCCGCGAACAAGTCGATGCAGACGCTGGAACAGGCGGTCGCCGACGCGCGGCCCGGCCTCAAGACCTTCAGCGAAACGACCATTCCCGAAGCGAATGCACTGATCCGCGATCTCCGCCGCACCTCGGCCTCGTTATCCAGCCTGACCGACAAGCTCGACCAGCAGGGTGCCGGCGCCGTGCTGGGCGGCAGCAAGCTGCCCGATTACAAGAAATGAGGACGATCATGATCCGCCACCTCCGCACCCCGCTCCTCGCCGCCACGCTCGCCGTCTCGCTGTCGGCGTGCATCGGCCTTGGCGGCAAGACTCCGCCCTTTCTGCTGACCCTCGACGCCGACGCGGCGCCCGCCGCAGGCGCGGCGCGCACCGCCGCCGACGCGTCGACGCTGACCATCCTGATCCCGACCGCGCCGCAAAAGCTGCGCACCACGCGCATTCCGGTGCAGCAGGACGACAGCAGCGTTGCCTATGTCAAGGACGCGCAATGGGTCGAAGCGCCGCAGCGGCTGTTCCAGCGACTGGTCTCCGAAACCCTGTCCGCCCGGACGGCGCGCGTGGTGCTGGACGAGGGGCAATATCTGACGGCACCGGGCGAACAGCTGGCCGGACAGCTGATGGAATTCGGCGTCGATGCGCGGACGGGCGAAGCCGTCGTCGTCTATCAGGCGATGCTGGTGTCGGCGGGCGGCAAGACGGTCAGCCAGCGCCGCTTCGAAGCGCGCGAGGCCATCGGCGGCAGGATCGAGGCGAAGCCGGTCGGCGAGGCGCTGACGCGGGCGGCGAACAAGGTCGCGGGTGAGGTCACGGGGTGGCTTGGCGGGTAAGCGCTGCACTTTAAACGGCAGCTAGCAACCGGTAGCGGCCATAGCCGATCCTCCCCCACCGGGGGAGGGGGACCACCCGAAGGGTGGTGGAGGGGCACAGGCGGTTTACGTGGCGCCGGACAAAA
>JAHCKJ010000376.1 GCA_026125835.1 Sphingopyxis sp. | reverse complement strand
CCGGTCCCTTCCGTCACTGGCCGGCGATGCGGCGGCCAAAGCCACCGCCCATCGGGCGGACCGCGCCATAATTGCCCTGCGTCGGAACCGGCGCCGCAAATACGGTACGACGGAAATTCTTCTCCAGCCGGTCGTTGATATAGGTCCACAGCTGTCGGATCTCTTCGGCCGAACGACCGTTGGGATCGACCTCCATCACCGTGCGGCCGTCGATCATCGACGCCGCATAATCGGTGCGGTGATGCAGTGTAACCGGCGCGACGGTGCCGTGTTGCGACAGCGCGACCGCGGCCTCGCTGGTGATTTTCGCCTTGGGGGTCGCGGCGTTGACGACAAACACCAGCGGCTTGCCCGCGCGTTCGCAGAGGTCGACGGTGGCACCGACAGCGCGAAGGTCGTGCGGCGAAGGCCGCGTCGGGACGACGATCAGTTCGGCGACCGAAATCACGCTCTGGATCGCCATGGTAATCGCGGGAGGCGTGTCGATCACCGCAAGTTTAAAACCCTGCTGGCGCAGAATTTCCAGATCGGACGCGAGCCGCGCAACGGTGGTCTGGGCAAAGGCCGGCAGATCGGTTTCGCGCTCGTTCCACCAGTCGGCGAGCGAACCCTGCGGATCGATGTCGATCAGGACGACTGGCCCGGCACCCGCGAGTTGCGCCTGTACTGCAAGATGCCCCGACAAGGTCGTTTTTCCCGACCCGCCCTTTTGTGAAGCCAATGCCAAAACGCGCACAGCTGTCCCCCTGAAAAACCAGTAATTGGCGGGGGAATGCCATGCGGGGCGCTAAAATTGAGTTAACGATGATAAAAAGAAGGTGAACGACCCACTCGCTGCCATGGTTAACAAGCGGACAACGGCAGTTTGTCCCAAAATGGACCAGATATGCTATATGGCGCGTATCGATAACGCCATGTTAGCCATTTCGGCGTACCGGAAGGCCCGGGGACTGCAGCGATGCAAGTCATTGGAGAATAAGATGCGTTCATTCCGCTCCGCTATCGCGCTCGCGCTGCCCTTGCTGGCGGCGTCGATGCTGGCGCCGCCCGCTTTGGCCGATGTCAAGGATGGCGTGGATGCCTGGCAACGCGGTGACTATCAGGCCGCGGTCGCCGCATGGCGTCCCGAAGCGCTGGCGGGCGACGCCGATGCCCAGTTCAACCTCGGCCAGGCATACAAGCTCGGCCGCGGTGTCCCGACCGATCTCGCACAGGCCGAAAGCTGGTACCGCCGCGCCGCGAAACAGGGGCATTTGCAAGCCGAAGACAATCTCGGCCTTGTGCTGTTCACCGCCAACCGCCGCAAGGAGGCGATGCCCTATATCACCCGTTCGGCCGAACGCGGCGAACCGCGCGCGCAATATGTGCTCGGCACCGCGCTGTTCAACGGGGACCTCGCGCCGCAGGACTGGCCGCGCGCCTATGCCCTCACCAAACGCGCCAGCGACGCCGGGCTCGGAATCGCCTCGGCGCGCCTTGCCCAGCTCGACGGCCTGATCCCGCTCGACCAGCGGCAGCGCGGCCTCGCGATGCTGCCCGAGATCGAAAAGAACGAGGCGCGCGCCCGGCTCGCGGCGGTCAACGCCGCGGCACCCCCGCCGCCTGCAGCGCCTGCCTCGCCGGTCAAAACCGCCACCTTGCCACCTTCGACGCCCGGCGCGACCTATGCGCCGCCGCCGGTGATCGCGCCGTCGCCGAACCCGACGAGCCCCGCGGCGCAAGCCGCCGCGCGCGCCGCGAACGAAGCCGCCGCAC
>JAHCKJ010000375.1 GCA_026125835.1 Sphingopyxis sp. | reverse complement strand
CGCTGTTCAAGGCAGTGACGATGCTCGCCTTCGGCTTGTGGGTGTTGGGATCGGCGCTGTGGGGTTTTCTGGCCGGTACCGCGCCGCACGCCGAAACAATGGGGCTAATCGGGGCGCTGGCGCTGGCGGCCAATGTCGCGGTCGCGCTGATGCTCTATCGCTATCGCATGGGTGACGCGAATATGCGGTCGGTGTGGATATGCTCGCGCAACGATGCGATCGGCAATCTGGCGGTGCTCGGTGCGGCGCTCGGGGTGTTCGGTACCGGGCAAAATTGGCCCGATCTGCTCGTCGCGACGATCATGGCGACGCTGGCGATATGGGGCAGCGTGGAAGTATGCCGGCAGGCGCGCCGCGAGTTGGCGACCGTGGATATGGCGACACCCTCCCACCGCTGAACGCCAGGCTGTCCTTCTGCGAAAAGAGCTCCGCCGAATGTCGGCGGAGCTCTTCCAGGTCGCACACACATGTTACTGGCGAGGACCCTCGCCCTGCCGATCTGGGTCGCATTGAACGGCAGGAATTTTGTCGAGCCCATCCTGTCGATGCCGGATGGCGCCAATCGGCGTCCGGTTCCGTGCATCGACGGGGCGTCCCCCTTGGCAAGGCGCGGGGATACGTCGATATTTCAAGACTTTCCGACGACGTCTCGGCCGTGCAATTCATGGGTCCTGACCCTGACTTTGGCTGTTGAAATTTTGTGCAGGGGCTTTCCGGGTTAAATCGGGGCGAGAAGCTGTCGGGGCATGGCCGTCATCGCACGAACGCTTTGTCCGCCGGAACGGCCCGCAGGTCACGGATAACCTTCAGGGTAATTGCGCGGCACGATCCTCCGCGCGAGATCATAGCCGTCCGACATCATCGAATTTCACAGGAGTCCTCCGATGAAATGTACCAGCTTCTACCCGGTCATCATGACCGCCGCCGTCGCCGAAACCGCGGCCTTCTATACGCGGCATTTCGCCTTTCGCGCGGTCTTCGAGGCCGACTGGTATGTTCACATGCAGGCGGAGTCCGATCCGTCGGTCAATCTGGCGATCCTCGACGGCCAGCATGCGACGATTCCTGCTGCCGGGCGCGGCAGCGTGTCGGGGCTGCTGCTGAACTTCGAGGTGGACGATGTCGACCATGAATATCGGCGCTTGACCGAGGCGGGCTTGCCGATCCTTCTCGCGCTGCGCGACGAGGATTTCGGGCAGCGCCACTTCATCACGGCGGACCCCAACGGCGTCCTGATCGATGTCGTCAAACCGATCCCGCCGTCGGGCGAATATGTCGATCAATACGACCCCGACGTTCTGCCGGTTGCCGCCGATTGAGCGTAGCGGGCGGGCGGGGCTGGTGCCGGCTGTCAGACTCGAACTGACGACCTACCGCTTACAAGGCGGTTGCTCTACCAACTGAGCTAAGCCGGCGCGGAACGCCCCTTGCGTCAAATTATGCCAAAGGTCCAGCCTTCGGTTCGCGCCAGCGCCGGGGTCAGCGGCGCTGGCGACCAAGGCGCGGCTTCGGAGGCGGCCGCGCGCAGCCATGCGGCGGTGAGCAGGGCGTCGCTCGCATGGTCGCTGATTGCGCCGGTCGCGCCGAACGGGCGTGAACCGAGGCGCGCCAGCGCGATGTCCAGCGTGCCGCCGTCGCGAATTTTGCTGCGCCCGGCGGGCAGCCCCGCCGCATGCGCGGCAACGCCGGTATAGATTTCGACGAGCAGCGGCCCGGTAGAGGGGACGGGGTCGAGCGGCCACAGCGGCAAGCGTCCGCGCAGGCGGT
>JAHCKJ010000374.1 GCA_026125835.1 Sphingopyxis sp. | reverse complement strand
TGAACCCGTTTCAGCATCCATGACCCGACCTCAAACTTTACGCTGCGCCAAAGGTAACGGCGGACCATGGATCCTGAAACAAGTTCAGGATGACGATATGATAAACGCAAACTTCCGGTCGGGTGCCGTCTTTCAGATATCTCGCGCAGAGGCGCAGAGGACGCAGAGATGTTCTACATCTTCTCCGCGTTCCCGGCGCCGCTTCGCGAACTTTATCATAGCCGACAGCAGCTGACGCCCGTACAATGACGTCGTTCAGTAAATCCCGCTGGTCCCCGGGGTTGTCGCGCGGACTGTGGTCTGGACGATCGGGACCATTGGCGGCGGAACCGTCACGATCACTTCGGCCGCCTGTCGTCCCGGCTTGGCGAAGCTGGCAACGACCGGCGCGTCGCGACCGTAGAGGTCGGCGAGCTTGCGGGTACCGCCCTTGCCGTCGGGGATCACCGTCCAGTATGCGACATAGACGGGAAAGGGCTGGTCGAACCCGAAGCGCGTGGTCTTGCCGCTGGCGATTGCCTCGCCAAATTCCTCGGGGCTTTTACCCGCGAACATCACCGCCATCAGACCGGAGAAATGCAGCGCGCGCTCGGTGCGGATACAGCCGTGGCTGAATGCGCGCGTGGCGGCATTGAACGCGGCTTTCGACGGCGTGTCGTGCAGATAGATGGCATGATCGTTGAGCATCTCCATCTTCATCACGCCCAGCGCGTTGTTCGGGCCGGGTTTCTGAACCACCGACAGCGTCTTGCCGCTGCCCGTCCAGGTATAGCCCTGCGCGCGCGCGGCGGCGGGATTGTTCGCGATCGTCGCGCCGATGCCTTCGTTGATGATGCTGCGTGGCAGCGTCCAGTTCGGATTGACGATGATCCCGGTTGCCATCGGATTGAGTTGCGGCGTCGCGGTCGACGGTTTGCCGACGACAGCCTTGTGCGTCGCGATGACGGTGCCGCCGTGGACGACGCGGGTCATATATTCGGGGACGTTGCTGACGACGTAGCGCTCACCCAGCGCGCGCGGCATCCAGCGCCAGCGTTCCATATTGACGCGGATCGCATTGGCGTCGGCGGGTGTTTTGGCGCCGGCGAGCGCGGCCTTCAACACTGCGAAATCGGGATGGACCGGGTTGAGGCTGGCGAGCGCCTTGGCGACGGTGCCATTGTCGAGCGCATTCGCGAGCAGGGGCAGCAACGGGTCGGTCTCTGCGTCGCTGTCGACCATGAACCATTGTTTGCGTGCCGCGTTCGGCGTCCGCCCGTCGCGCAAATGGGTCGCCAGCAGCAGGAACGTGTCGGTGGCGACCACGTCGAGGCGCGCCGGATCCTTCGCAAGGATCGCGGCGGCAAGCGCATCGGGATTATAGTCCTTGGCGAAGAGTCCTTCGGCGCCGACATTCTCGATCGCGGCGAGCAGCGCGGTGGCGTTTTCCTCCGACCAGCTGGGCATAGCCATGGGCGCCGCGACGCGCGGGGCGTCATCGGTCACCTTGTCGGGCTGGAGGATGACCGAATCTTCCTTCACTCCGGTTTGGGCAGCGGCGGGGGTCGCCAACAGGCTGACCGGGAGAAGAAGCGTGGCGGCGGAGCGCGCCGAAAAAGAGGCGATTTTGACCATGGTTAAGGGCCATAGCCAATAATGGCGGGGAGTTAAAGTGAGGTGGCGCACAGCGGGGCGCATGAGAACCTCCTCCCCTGAGAGGGAGGAGGTTATACAAGTTCAGGCCGCGCCCGCCGCATCCTGCTGCGCCAGCCACTCCTCGAGCCATTT
>JAHCKJ010000373.1 GCA_026125835.1 Sphingopyxis sp. | reverse complement strand
GCCATATACCCCGCGACCATCATCGCGAGGATTGGCAGCATCTTTTTCAGCAGCCCCGCGTCGAGACCGGTTTGCGCCGCCGCCTGCCCCGCGACGGTGCGGCTGACGTCCTTCGTTCCGAAAATCTGGCCGAGCACGTCATTGCCCTGTGCCACGGGCGTCGGTTGCGACCCCAGCACCGCGTCGAGCAGGCCGCCGCCGCCAAGCTGGCCGAGCAACCCGCCCAGTCCCTCGATCCCGCCCGGTTGCGCCTGTTTCTTGAACCCGCCCAGGATCGCCGGGAGCAGCGCCTCGGCGCCCTGTTTGGCCATTGCGGGCGGAATCCCCAGGTCTTTCGCCATCGATTCGATGCCGCCGGCCTGCGCCAATATGTCGGTGAGGTTCATCGCGTCTTTCTCCCGCTGCGGCGCCGATCGGTCCGCGCCCGTCGCCAGGACTATAGCAGCCGCTCCCGGCAGCGCGAGCCGTTCATTTGGCTGTCATTTTCAACGGCATAGTCCTAGCGTGCGGTTCCCCGACTCGGCCTTTCCGGCCGGACCGCGCGATAGTGGGAGTGAAATCATGGGCATTTTCAGCAGCATCAAGGATGCAATTTTCGGCAAGAAGGCGGTCGCCGCGGAATCCACCGCCCCCGCCGCGCCCAGCCCGGTCGGCAGCGCGCTCGACGCCGCAACCAGCGCGATGGCGGCCGCTGCGGCGACACCGGTCGATGTCGACGCGATCCTGACCGCAGAGGCGGCCAAGGCAGGCCAACCGCTCAACTGGCGGACCTCGATCGTCGACCTGATGAAACTGCTCGGCATCGATTCGAGCCTCGCCAACCGCAAGGAACTGGCGCAGGAACTCGGCTATACCGGCGCACTCGACGGCAGCGCCGAAATGAACATCTGGCTGCACAAGGCGGTGATGCGCGAGCTCGCGGCGAACGGCGGCAAGGTGCCGGCCGACCTCACCGATTGACGAACATGCCATAGATATCGATCGGGGGCGGGCGAGCATCGGCTTTCCCGCCCCCTTTTCGTTGACCGTCACGCCACGCCGCTTAGACAGGTTTCAGAAGAAACAAAGTCGCAAGGGAGCCGCCGCGTGTATCAGAATCTGTCCACCCCGTTCACTCGCCGCCAGACGATGGCTACTCTCGGCACCGGCGCGGCGAGCCTTGCGCTGGCGGCATGCAGCCGCGGTCCCGACGCCGCGGCGATCGTGTCACCCTCCGACGCAACTCCGCAGGTCGCTGCCGAGGCGCTGCTCGCGTCGATCGGCGACAATCTGCTCGCGCTGTCGCCCGAAGGTGCGACATCACTGGGCATCGATACCGGCGACCGCGCCGCCGAACGGGGCAAATTGTCCGACCGCTCGGCCTCCGGGCAACAAGCCGTCGCGAGCACGCTTAAAGCCGACGTCGCGCGCGTCCGCGCCTTTACAGAGGCGGGCGGCACCGACCGCATCGATCACGCGACGCGGACCAGCCTGGCGGTCGTCGAGAGCGCCTATGGCGTCGCGCTCGACGGCTTTGCCCTGCCCTATGGCGATGTCGCGGTCGGTGGCTGGCGCAACACGCCCTATGTCGTGATCCAAAATGTCGGCGCC
Source organism: Sphingopyxis sp. (assembly GCA_026125835.1). GTDB lineage: Bacteria > Pseudomonadota > Alphaproteobacteria > Sphingomonadales > Sphingomonadaceae > Sphingopyxis. Next base: position 189 of record JAHCKJ010000373.1, on the reverse strand, counting down.
TATATCGACGTGCCGCGCCTGCTGACCAGCGACCAGCCGGTCAAGACCAGCGCCGATGCCGAGGCCTATCTGGCGCGCCTCGGCGCCTTTGCCGGGGCGCTCGACGGCGAAACCGGGCGATTGAAGGCGGCGGCTGGCGAAGGCTTGATCGCCCCGGCTTTTCTGATCGACAAGGCGCTGCCGCAGATG
>JAHCKJ010000372.1 GCA_026125835.1 Sphingopyxis sp. | reverse complement strand
CTGTTCCATGAGCAACAGCACCGGCACGTCGCCGATGACGTCGAGCGCGCGCCAGATTGAACAGGCTCTGATGGTGCGGTCGTGTTTCAATCCCGGGCCATCCTTCCAGTCCCGAGACGGGTAGCCGACCCCTCGTCTGGCGGCAAGGTTGACGGGAGGGCAGCGTCCTGCCCTCCCGCGGGTTCAGAAGCGCCCGGTCAATTGCACCGCGATCGTCCGCGGGCGGTCGACGATACCGTTATAGGCATTGCCGGCGCCAGCGGTGATCGTCGTCGCCAGCGGCATGGCCCCGGCCGTTTGCAGGATGCGCTGGTTGGTCAGGTTGCGGCCGATGACGGCCACTTCCCAGCGGTTGTCGATCTGCGCCAGCGCCAGCCGCGCACCCAGTTTGACATAACCGTCCTGACGGGTCCGGGGATCGAGGTTCGCCGCCGCGATGTAGGAGGACGAAAAATCGGCGTTGATGTTGAATGCCACCTTCATATCGCCGCTGACCGGGGTCGTGTAATCGGCGTTCAGATTACCCGACCATTTCGGCGACAGCGCGTTGCGGAGCCCGGTATAGTCGCAAAAGCCGCCCGGTCCCGGCGTTTGCAGATAATAGCATTGGCCCGAGGTGAAGTTGGTGAACTTGAAGTCGAGATAGGCGATCGCGCCGCTGATCGTCAGGCCATCGGCCACCGCGGCGCGGAAATCCGCTTCCACGCCCTGCGTCCGCGCCCCAGCCGCGTTGCGGACGTTGAAGTTCAACGTGCCGTCAAAGATGTTGACCTGCAAATCCTTGTACGTGGTGCGATAAAGCGACAGGTTGAACGCGACGTTGCGGCTTTTGAACTTCAGCCCGGCTTCAATGTTGTCGGCGCTCTCGTCCTCGAACATGAACGCGCCCGGACGCGCCACCGTGGTCGACCCGGGCAGCGAGTTCGAACGGATGTCGAAGCCGCCCGCCTTGGTCCCGCGCGCAAACGAGGCGTAAAGCATCAGATCGTCGGTGGCATCGAACTGGACGTTGACCATCGGGTTGAAACTGTCCTCGCTCAGCTTGCCCGAAATGCTGTGCGCTTCGATATTGAGAGCGCGGAACACCGCCGCGACGACGGCGGGAGGCGCAACGCTGAGCGGCCCCTGCACGACGCGCAGATCGCGGCTACCGCTCTTTTTCTCGTGATTGAAACGCGCACCGGCGGTCAGGCGCAAACGGTCGCTGAGCGACAGTTCGCCCTGCGCGAAGACCGAGATCAGGTCGGATTTCTGGCTATAGACACGGTCGTTGCGCGTGTCGCCGAGCGCGTTGAATGGCGCCCCGAGCCCAAGAAAGGTCCGGTTGAACAGCACCTGGTCGTCGACATCCAGCTTGGCGTTCTGATAATAGATGCCGGCGATATAGTTGAACGCCTCGCCGCCGGGCGAGGCCAGCCGCAACTCCTGCGAGAACTGGCGGTAATCCTCCTGCAAATTGGTGCCGTCGAGGAAACTGATCCCCGAAAAATCGACATCGACGATTTCGCGCGTCTTGTAATCGAGCAGCGAGGTGACCGAGGTCAGCGTATGCTCGCCGATCTCGAGGTCGGCGTTCAGCGTCGCGCCGAACACCTTGTTCTTGCTTTCATAACCATTGTCCTCGCGGACAAAGTCGGGGTTGGTGCTGACGAAGAACGGTCCCTGGAATACCGCGTTGTAATTGCCGACCGCGCCGAACACATCGCGCGGCTGTCCTTTCATCCGGAAATCGGCATATTCCAGCTTCAGTTCGGCGGCGAGCGGACCGCCCTTGTCGAACTCCAG
>JAHCKJ010000371.1 GCA_026125835.1 Sphingopyxis sp. | reverse complement strand
CATCGCGCCGCCACCGCAACCGCGACGGCATTCGCGCCATCGCCGACCGCATCGCATTCGCGATGCTCGGTCTTGTCCCAGACCACGTCGCCCGACCGCAGCATCCGCCAATAGATGGCCAGCGCCCGCCGCGCCGCGAGGATTGCCATGACATTGGCGACAAAGGCGCGCGGCACCGCCCGCCCGCCCTCGCGCCAGCCATAGCAGCGCGCGGCAAACAGGCCGCGCATCGCGAGCCGCCACATCAACAGCATCGCGTTCAGCGCCAGCAACATCACCGCCCCTTCGCCGACATCGATCGCCGACCAGCCGAGCAGCGCCTGCCCGGCCCGGCCGGTCGCGGTCAGCAGCAACCCGGCATAGGCGGCGAGCAGGACCAGCGCCGCCAGTGGCGCCCGGCGGTCGCGCCACAGCATCCAGCGCGCCAGCCAAATCCGCCCGGGGTTCGCCGGTTCGGCGCCCAGTCGCGACCCCGGCCAGCCCAGATGGTCCCACCCTGCCAGCGCAATCCCGGCAATCCAGCGCGCCTTTTGCCGCACCGCCGCGTCGGCGCGGTCCGGAAAGGCGCCGCGCGAAACGATCCGATCACCCGCCGGCGTCACCGCATCGACAAAGCGCGCCCGCAGCCCATAGGCGCCGATCACCATCCCGATCTCATAATCTTCGGTCAGGCTGTTGCTGCGGAACGGCGCGCCGCCGCGCTCGATCGCCAGCAGCGCCAGCGTGTGCCGCGTCATCGCACAACCGACCCCCGCCGATGGCAGCGGCATCCCGAGCCGCGATCGCACCACCATTTCCTTGCCGTGCGCTTCGGCGAATTCGTCGCCATAATGACCGCCGATCCACCGCGCCCCGGGCGCGATGATGGGAACGACAGGAATCTGGACCATTGCACAGTCCACCAGGTGGCGTCGGTACAGTGCGATCTCGCGCCGATGCACATGATCCTCGGCATCATGCAGCACGACGGCGGCAAAGCGGAAACCCTCGGCGCGCTCATCCTCCCCCAGCGCCGCCCACAGGCCGTTCAGATTGTCGCCCTTCGTCGTCGGGCCGTCGCGCTCGCTGACCACCAGCCGCAACCGGCGGTCGCGCGCGACCAGCGGCGATATCGCGAACAAGGTCGCCGCGTCATTGGGATAGCAGCCGATATAGATGCGGACATCCTCGCCCTCCCACGCCGCCAGCGCGCGGCGCAGCGTGGCCGGCAAGACATGATGCTCGTCCCACGCGGGCAGAAAGACCGCAAAACGCCCCGCCAGCAGGCCCGTTCCGCGCGCTGTGTCCGGACGTCCGCCGCGCGTTCCCAGCCACATTGCGTCGAAAAACAGATCGTCGAGGCCGATCAGCAATATGCCGACGGACGCGAACAGCAGCAGTTCATAGCCGGCCCCCTGCACCAGCCATTCGAGCCATTCCAGCGATGCGGTCGATAGCTCCACCCACCAGCCTCGTGCCACCGTGACGTCATGTCACCCCCGCCAAATTGCTAAGTCACCATGCGAAATTGTAAAGGCGGCGAGTTGGGGCTAGGACACCAGCCATACCGCGAAACAAAGAAGGACTGATCGACCCATGACTGGCAGAAATCCACCGCGTTCGGCGTTGCGCGCCTTTCTTGCGAGCGAAAGCGCCGGGGGTATGCTGCTGATTTTCGCGGCCATTATGGCAATGATTATTGCCAATTCGGCCTGGGGCGACCTGTATTACGATGCGGTCCATGCCGCGACCGGTCCGGTGCTCACCGACAAGCTCGGCCCGATGACGGTCCATCTGTGGATCAACGACGGGCT
>JAHCKJ010000370.1 GCA_026125835.1 Sphingopyxis sp. | reverse complement strand
CCTTTAACCTATATTTACCCTCGCCTGCGATAAGCGCGCCGGGACCATGACAGGCGGGGCATTTTGATGGATATGCAAGGTGGCGGGCTTCCCGCCGGAGATTCGACCGCGGCGCAGCATGTCAGGCTCGCGGGCGGCGGCGCTGCCGCAACGGTTGCACCGATCGTCAACCGTCGTCGCGACGACCTGTTGATCGGCGAAGTGATCGATATTTCCGGCTCGGCGTCGCGCATCCTGCTCGACGCGGGGGCTATCGACAAGCTGGCGGGCTCGGGCGACGCCGCGCTGGCGATGGCCGGCCAGGTCGGCGCGCAGGTCAAGGTGCGGGTTGGCACCATCTGGCTGATCGCCAGCATCCGCGACCAGCAACTGCACGAACGCGGCGAGGGGCTGATCGTCGCGACGATCGACTTTCTGGGCGAGGGTGAAGAGGAAAAGATCACCGGCCGCATTTCGAACTTCCGTCGCGGCGTCACCCGCTATCCGATCCCGGGCAGCCAGGTTTTCGCGGCGACGAGCAACGACCTCAAACAGATTTACGCCGCCGACGAGCGCGCGCATGTCGAAATCGGCACCGTCTATCCGACCAAGGATATTCGCGGTTCGCTGTACGTCGATGCAATGCTGGGCAAGCATTTTGCGCTGCTCGGATCGACCGGCACCGGCAAATCGACCAGCGCAGCGCTGATCCTGCACAAGATCTGCGAACTCGCGCCGCAGGGCCATATCGTGATGATCGACCCCCACGGCGAATATTCGGCGGCGTTCAAGGGCACCGGCGCGTTGTTCGACGTCGACAATCTGGCCATGCCCTATTGGTTGATGAACTTCGAGGAACATTGCGAAGTCTTTGTCACCAGCGAGGGCCGCGACCGCCAGGGCGACTGCGACGTGCTGGCCAAATGCCTGCTGCAAGCGCGGCAGAAGAACCGGCTGGCCGAAGGCATGACCAAGATCACGGTCGATTCGCCGATCCCCTATCTCTTGTCCGACCTGCTCAGCATCATGACCAACGAGATGGGCAAGCTCGACAAGGCGACGTCGAGCGCGCCGTTCATGCGGATCAAGGGCAAGATCGAGGAAATGCGCGCCGACCCGCGCTATAATTTCATGTTCTCGGGCATGCTGGTCGCCGACACGATGGCAAGCTTCCTGGGCAAGATTTTCCGCCTGCCTTCGGACGGCCGCCCGATCTCGATCATCGACGTGTCGGGGGTGCCGAGCGACATTACCGGGGTTGTCGTCGCGGTGCTGTCGCGGCTGACCTTCGACTATGCGATCTGGTCGCGCGGCGAGCCGCAGCGCCCGATCCTGCTCGTGTGCGAAGAGGCGCACCGCTACATCCCGTCAAAGGATATCGGCAGCGGCCAGGCGGTTCGCAAGATTCTGGAGCGGATTGCCAAGGAAGGCCGTAAATATGGCGTGTCGCTGGGCCTGATTACCCAGCGTCCGTCTGACCTTGCCGAAGGCGTGCTGTCGCAGTGCGGGACGATCATTTCGATGCGCCTGAACAACGAGCGCGACCAGCATTTCGTCAAGGCCGCGATGCCCGAAGGCGCGCGCGGCTTCATCGATTCGATCCCGGCGCTGCGCAACCGCGAGTGCATCGTGTGCGGCGAGGGCGTGTCGATCCCGATCCGCGTCTATCTCGATACGCTGGAAGAGGAAAAGCGGCCTGCGTCGAGCGATCCGCTCTTCTCCAAATTGTGGCGCGAAACCGGCGGCGAGGCCGAAATTCTGGAACGCGTCGTCAAGCGCTGGCGCAGCCAGGGGCGTTGATTTTCTTCGCCTGACGGCGAAGGC
>JAHCKJ010000037.1 GCA_026125835.1 Sphingopyxis sp. | reverse complement strand
GCGGGACCGCCCCGCTGCGGTATCGGCCGCACGGTGAATGGATTGTCGCAACTTGTCGGCTTCGCGCCGCTGACGCTCGCCGGCGCCGCTGCAATGACCTTTGGCGCTGCCTATGTCCGCGGGCTCACCGGCTTTGGCATGGCGATCATCCTGGTGCCGCTGTTGGGGCTGATCATGCCGCCGGGCGAGGCGGTCGTGCTCGCGATCCTGTTGCAACTGCTGATCGGGCCGGTGGGTATTGGTGTCATCGTCGCCGACGCCGACCGCGAAACGGCATGGCCGATCGGGCTGCTGGCGATGGCGCTGACGCCGCTCGGCATGGTCGCGCTCGACCATACCCCAGCCGACATGGCGCGGCTGCTGATCACCCTGGCTGCGGTCGCGGCCTTTGTCGCGGTGCTGCTGCCCAAACAGGCGGAGGGGCACCGGCCCGGCCGGATGGCGGTGGCGGGCACGGGGATTGCGTCGGGCATCCTGACCGGTTTCGCGGCGATGCCCGGCCCGCCCGTCGTCCCCTTCTATCTGCGTCGCAACGTCGCGCCGAACGTGGCGCGCGCGTCGATGTTGCTGATCTTTTTCATGACCGCGATCGCGGGGACACTGGCGGCGTTCTGGGTCGGGATCGCCACTTTGCGGTTGCTGATCCTGTCGCTGCTGCTCTTCGCGCCGATGTGGATCGGCAACTATGTCGGCGGGCGCCACTTTGGCCGCGTCGCGCAGCATGTGTGGCAGGCAATGGTTGCGGTCGTGCTGGGCGTCGCCGCGGTATCGGCGGTGGTGCGGCTGTTGAACTAAAGACTCCGCAGCGCCTGCGCCGGTTTTGCCGACAACAGCGGCCAGCTTCCCGCGATGCCGATCAGAAACGACAGGCCGGCGCCGCCGACCAGCGTCGCGCCGACGAGCAGCGGGTCGGGGGCAAAGGTGAAGTCGAACAGGCTGACGACGACATAGCGGGCCGCGATCAGGCCGAGGCCGAGCGCCAGCACCGCCAGCACCGCCGCCAGCACCGCATATTCCATCGCCTGCGCGCCCAGGATCTGCCGCCGCGTTGCGCCGAGCAGTTTCAGGATCACGCTATCATAGACGCGCCGTTCGCGGCTGGCGGCGATCGCGCCGATCAGCACCGCGATCCCGGCCAGAATCGCGATGCTGGCCGCAGCGGCGATCGCCTGGCTCATCTGGGTGAGCAGCAATGTCACCTGGCTCACGACGTCCCGGACCGCGATCAGCGATGCCGAGGGAAAGGTGCGCGGGATGCTGCGCGCCAGTTCGGTTTCGGCCTTGTCATCGACCGCCACGGTCGCGACCATATTGTGCGGCGCGGCGTCGAAGGTGCCGGGCGAAAAGACCAGCACATAGTTGAGCCCGAAATTGTCCCAGTTGACGGTGCGGAAGGATGCGACTTTTGCCTGTACTTCGACCCCCAGCACATTGACCGACAGCGTATCGCCGATCTTGAGCCCGAGCGACTTTGCCACGTCCTGCTCGACGCTGACGAGCGGCGGACCCGCATAGTCCGCGCGCCACCAGCTGCCGCCGACGAGCTCGCTGCCGTTCGGCAGGACAGGGCTGTAGGTCAGGCCGCGGTCGCCGCGCAGCACCCACGCACCTTCGGGCAATTCGGCGAGTTCGTCGACGCGCTGGCCGCGAAATTCGGTGACGCTGCCGCGCAGCGCGGGGATCATGTTGATCTGTGCGTCGGGGGCGGCCGTGGTCACCATCGACCGGAACTGCGCGGCGCCCTCGCGCGGCACGTCGAGGACGAAAAAGCTTGGCGCGCGTTGCGGCACGGTGCGCGAAATCTCGTTGGTGATGCTGGTCTGGATCGCGGCGAGCGTGACGAACAGGGTCAAACCCAGCCCGAGCGCAACCACCAGCGCGCCGGTCGCGGCGCCGGGCCGGTGGAGATTGGCGAGCGCCAGGCGGAGCAGCGGCCGGCGCGGGCGGGGCAGGCGGCTGGCGGTGGTGCGCACCAGCCAGCCGAGCGCGACCAGAATGATCAGCAGCCCGATCGCGGCTCCGACGAAGCCGAGGGCGAACAGCGGCTCGCGCGCGGTGCCGACGGCGAGCGCGATGATCGCAGCCAGTGCCGCCGCGACCGCGAACAGGGTGCGGCGGTCGATGCGCGCCGTGCCGCTGACCGTCGCGCGGTACAGCCCGGCGGCGGGGACGCTGCGCGTCGCAGCCAGCGGCGGCAATGCAAAGGCGACGGCGATCAGCAGGCCATAGGCCGCGCTGACCGCCAGCGGCAGCGGATAGATGGCGACGCCCGGTTTCACCGGCAGCACATCGCCGGCGATCGCGCCGATCAGCGCCGGCGCCAGCGCGCCGACGACCAGCCCGGCCAAGATCGATACCGCAGCCACGGCGAGAATCTGCAGGCCGTAGATGCGCGCAACCGTGCCGCTGTCGGCGCCCAATACTTTCAGCGTCGCGAGCCCCGGTCGCTTGCCCGCCAGATAGCTGGCGACGCCATTGCCGACGCCGATCCCGGCGATCACCAGCGCGGCGAGCCCGACGAGCGAGAGGAACTGGCCCATGCGTTCGATGAAGCGGCGGGTGCCGGGGGCGCCGTTGCTGCTGTCGGTGATGTCCCAGCCGGCGCCCGGAAATTCCGCGGTCAACGCCTTGCCGACGGCTTCGGGATTGGCGCCGGGGGGCAGCCGGACGCGATATTTGCTCTCGAACAGGCTGCCCGGCTGGATCAGCCGGGTGGCGGGCAGGTCGGCCAGACCGATGATCGCAACCGGGCCAAGCGTAAACCCTTCGCCCAGCCGGTCGGGCTCGTCGGCGATGATGCCGTCGATCAGGAATGACCGATCACCGAATTTCACCCGTTCGCCGACATCGAGGTCGAGCCGCGATGCCAGATCCTTGCCGACCCAGATTGCACCCTGCGGCGGCGGACCCCGGCGGGCGCCGCTTTCCAGCCGCATCGTTCCGTAAAGCGGATAGGCAGTGTCGACCGCCTTGAGTTCGGACAACAGCGCGTCGCCCCCGGGCGCGTTGGCCATCGCGCGCATCCGCACCGTGGACGATGTTTCGCCCGCCCGGCGAAACGCCGCCATTTCTTCGGCGGTGGCTTCGCGCTGCGGAATCCCGAATTCGATATCGCCGCCCAAAATGGTCTGCCCGCGCACCTCTAGCTCGCTGGTGATCCCGCGCGTCAGGCTGCCGATCGCGGCGAGCGTCGCAACGCCCAGGAACAGGCAGACAGCAAGCAGGCGCAGCCCGCGGATGCGGGTGGCGAGGTCGCGGCGCGCGATCCGCCAGAGCGAGGCAAGGGGTAGCATCTAGGCGACCCGTTCCTCGATCCGGCCGTCGTGCATCACGACGACGCGGTCGCAATGTTCGGCCAGTTCGGGATCGTGCGTGATGATGAGCAGGGTCGCGCCGAGCGCGGCGCGGCGGGCAAAGATCAGTTCGATGATCGCGTGGCCGGTCGCGGTGTCGAGGTTGCCCGTCGGCTCGTCGGCGAAGATGATCGCGGGCTCGCTCGCCATCGCGCGCGCAATCGCGACGCGCTGCTGCTCGCCGCCCGACAGCTGCGCCGGATAATGGGTCAGCCGGTGCCCTAGCCCGACGGCCTCGAGTTCGGCCGCCGCGCGCCCGAACGGATCGGTGATCCCGGCCAGTTCGAGCGGCACCGCGACATTTTCCAGCGCGGTCATCGTTGGCAGCAGGTGGAACGCCTGCAGCACGATGCCGATCCGCCCGCGCCGGGCGCGCGCGAGTTCATCTTCGTCCATCGTGGTAAAGTCGAGCCCGGCGACGCGGATGTTGCCGCCATTGGCGCGTTCCAGCCCGGCGAGCACCGCCATCAACGAGCTTTTGCCCGACCCGGAAGGGCCGAGCAGCGCAACCGACGAACCGGCGGGAACCTCCAGATCGACGCCGCGTAAAATTTCGACGGGGGTCTTGTCGCTGCCGAGCGTGAGCGTCACATTATGGGCGGCGATCGCCATTGCGGGCGATTGTCGGTGTGTGTCGGGCAAGGAGAGAACCCTTTGGAAAAGCGAACGGCCGGATGGCGCTCTTTGCCGCTATATGGTGCGGCGCTGGCGCTTTGCCAACCGCTTGCCGCCTGCGGATCGGCGGAGACCCCTGCCGCTTCGACCAGCGACAAGGCCGCGGTGACAAATTCTCCGGCAATCCCCGCCGACGCGCCGCTGGTGATCGCCTTCGGCGACAGCCTTTATGCCGGATACCAGCTTGGCCCACAGCAAGGTTTGGCACCGCAGCTCCAGGCCGCGTTGCTTGCCGACGGGGTGACGGCGCGGGTGCAGAATGCCGGGGTGTCGGGCGACACGACCGCCGCGGGACGCCAGCGGCTGTCCTATGTTCTGGACAACGCCAAAGTGAAACCCGCGCTGGTGCTGCTCGGGCTGGGCGGCAACGATATGCTGCGCGGCATCGGTCCCGACGAAACGCGCGCCAACCTCGATGCGATGCTCGCCGAGCTCAAGAAGCGCGACATTCCGGTGCTGCTCACGGGCATGGTCGCCGCTCCGAACCTCGGCGGCGATTATGCCGGGAAATTCAACCCGATCTTTCCCGAGCTTGCGGGGAAATATGGCGTCAGCTTCTATCCTTTCATTCTCGACAATGTGGTGACCGACAAGGCGCTGATGCTGGCCGACAATCTGCATCCCAACGCCAAGGGGGTGACCGTGATGGCCGAGGCGCTGGCACCGCTGGTGGAGCAGGCGCTGCCCGACGCGGGGTAGCTAATAATCAATTTTTTCCCGTTCGCCCTGAGCTTGTCGAAGGGCCGTTCTTTTTTCAGATTCGTCGAAGGAAGGACGGTGCTTCGACAAGCTCAGCACAAACGGAAAAAATTGAGCTGTCTCAACCGCCTCGCGGTCCGAACAATATGATCGCCGCGCCGCCCAGGCACACCGCGGCGCCGATCAGGTCCCAGCGGTCGGGCTTGGCGCCTTCGACTGCCCATAGCCATAGCAGCGCGGCGACAATGTAAACCCCGCCATAGGCAGCGTAAGTGCGCCCCGCATGCTCGGCATCGACCAGCGTGAGCAGATAAGCGAACAGCGCCAGCGACGCGATGCCGGGAATCAGCCACCACATTGGCTTGTCGAGCCGCAGCCATGCCCAGAAGGCGAAGCAACCCGCGATTTCGGCGAGTGCGGCGGCGATATAGGCGAAGGCAGTCATGGGTCGACCGTGGCAAGTCGCCTGTCGAAAGGGAAGAGGATTGTAGCGGAGGGCGCGGACGCCCGTCGGCTTCGGGGTGGGGCGCGTTCGTCGGACCAGTTCCACGCCCTCCCCTGAAGGGGAGGGGATTTAGGGTCAGGACGCATTAATTCCACGTTCGAGGCGTCGAAATGGCGAAGATATCGGGCTTTTGCGGATGCAGCGGGTAGCATCGCTACCCGCAAGGCCGCGAAGGTTCGAGATCGAAGCCATTTCGGCGTCCCTGCGGGATTTGACCGATTTTGCCCATGGCAGCGTCGAAAAGTCTGGAAATATAACCATATTCCTGCGCCTTTTCTCCTCGCCCCGGGCAAAATCGCCTCAAACCTCGCGCGCGGAATTAATGGGTCCTGACCCTAAGGCGATAACCGGTCGCTGTCCCCGACCACGCTCAACCCAAAAAAAGGGGCGACCAATCGGCCGCCCCTTCCTGTTTTATCGCTGTTCCGAAAGATCAGAAAGCGAAGCCGACGCCCGCGACGAAGGTGTCGAAGTCGCCGAAGTTGCTGATGAACTGGTGGCGATATTCAGCCTTGGCATAGATGTTCTGGCCCAACTTGTGCTGGTAACCGGCGCCGACATAGGGATCGTCGATGTCGCCGAAGGTGTAACCACCGGTGACATAGGCCTTGCCGTTCGCGCCAACCTTGGCGCCGACGCGGCCGCCGGCCGAGAACTGGACGTCCGCACCGTCGATCAGCACCTTGTCGCCGGCGACTTCGGCGCCGACAAACGCGGCCGAGCCAAGGTCGAAGTCATAACCGGCGGCGAGGCCGAGCGTGCCTTCGTCGATGCCGTTGCCGGTGATCAGGCCGCCGCGCACTTCGACGCGGCCTTCGCCGCCTTCGGCTGCCATGGCGGGGGTTGCAACGATGGCCGTCAGGAGAGCGGCTGCAACTGCGAATTTCTTCATTTTGTTTTCCTTCTGTTTTTACATGGCCACGCCCTTTGGGTCGCGGTCCACCCCCTAAATGGCGTTCGCGGCTGTCGCTTCAATGAACGGATTGTTCAGATTATGACAATTTTCTTACCTGTGTTATTTTTACCACACAGTATAGAATAGCTATGCAGCGAAAGGGCCGGAATCCCCCGGAAAACCGGCGCTGTGTTTGCGACCTTCGATGACGAAAAAGCGGGTGTTACCCCAGCGCCGCCTGCTTCTCTTCCGCAATCCGGTCGAGTTCGGCGCGCGTCGGCTTGGTTGCGGCGCTTTTCAACTGTCCGCACGCGGCCATGATGTCGCGCCCGCGCGGGGTGCGCACCGGCGCCGAAATGCCGGCCTTGAAAATCAGGTTGCTGAACGCGCGCACGCGCTCGGGCGTCGAGCATTCATACGGGGCGCCGGGCCAGGGATTGAAGGGGATCAGGTTGACCTTCGCAGGTAGCTTGTACTGCTTGATCAAGCGGACGAGCTCGCGTGCATCCTCGTCGCTGTCATTCTTGTCCTTCAGCATCACATATTCGAAAGTGATGCGGCGCGCATTGTTCGCGCCCGGATAATCGGCGCACGCCTGCAGCAATTCCTCGATGCCATATTTGCGGTTGAGCGGGACGATCTCGTCGCGAACCTCCTTGCTCACCGCGTGCAGCGAGACGGCCAGATTGACCCCGATCTCGTCGCCCGCGCGCGCCATCATCGGTACCACGCCGCTCGTCGACAGCGTAATCCGCCGCTTGGACAGGGCAAGTCCGTCGCCATCCATCACGATCTTGAGCGCGCTCTTGACCTCGTCGAAATTATACAGCGGCTCGCCCATGCCCATCATCACGATGTTGGTGAGCATCCGCCCGTCGGCGGTGTAATGGCCGACCGCATCGTCGTCGGCATCCTCGTCTTCCGGGTCGGCGCCGAACCCCGCCATTGTTCCCTTCGGCCATTCGCCGAGCGCGTCGCGCGCGAGCAGCACCTGCCCGACGATCTCGCCCGCGCCCAGGTTGCGCACCAGCCGCATCGTGCCGGTGTGGCAGAAACGGCAGTTCAAGGTACAGCCGACCTGGCTCGACACGCACAAGGTTCCGCGATCGGCGTCGGGGATGAACACCATTTCATATTCCTGGCCGTCGGCGGCGGCGAGCAGCCATTTGCGCGTGCCGTCGCTCGACACCTGCGCCTGGCGCACCGTCGGGCGGCCGATGATGAAGCGATCAGTCAGCCACGGGCGCATCGTCTTGGCGATGTCGGTCATTGCGTCGAAATCGGTGACGCCGCGGTGATAGATCCAGTGCCATATCTGCTTGGCGCGCAGCTTTGCCGCCTTCGGGTCGAGCCCGGCTTCAACCAGCACGCCGCCGATCGCGTCGCGCGTCAGCCCGACGAGGTCGATACGATTGCCCCCGCGCAAGGGGACGGTGCCCGTCGTGACGGGGTCGATATGGCCGGGAATCTGCATGATGGGCGGCCATATAGGGGCGAAGCGCCCAAAGCGCAATTCGGCGCGTCACGGCGAAGCCGGCCCCCATGTTCACCTGCGACAAATCCGGGACCGCGGTCGTGCCCTGATCGCGGCCCCGGTGCGGATACCCCCAAGGCGGGGCGGCCTCGCCGTTCCGGGCCGCCGCGACGCGGACGGATTCGCTGCGGGTTGCGCCCGCAATCACCAGATCGGCTTCGGCGCTGGCGACACGCAGCGTGTCGCGGCGGCATTGGCGCACGTCGTTCTTGCCCTTGAGGTCGAAGTCGGGCGCGCTGCCGCACACTGCCACGACGGCGCGCCAGATGCGGCGGTCGAGGCTTTTGGTTCCGGCCTCGGTCCGCAGGTCGAGGTCGCGGTGCTGGACAGCGACCGCCGGGTTGGCGGGCGCCATTTGCGCAAAGGCAGGCTGGCCGAGCGTTGCGGCGGTCAGCGCGGCGAGGATCATCAGCTTTGTCATCTTCTGTCTCCATCGGCCGGCGGAGGAGGGGAGGAAGCCGGCCAATCGGAAATAGGCGATTGCTCGGGGTGAAAGGAGCAACGATGTTGCGCGGCCATTCTGCAAAATTGCAGAATGAGGCAGCGGGCGTTATGGCGCACAGAAGACGGCATGTACGACTGGAACGATCTCAAGGCCTTTCTGGCGGTAGCGGAGACCGGCAGCACGCTGGCGGCGGCGCAGGCGATGCGCGTCAGCCAGACGACGGTCGCGCGCCGGATTGCCGCGCTGGAGGCGGCGACGGGGCTCAACCTGTTCGAGCGCCGGCAGGCGGGCTACGCGCTGACCCCCGTTGGCGAGGCGATGCTGGCGAGCGCGCAGGCGGTTCGCGACGCTGCAGACCGGTTTGACGAAGCCGCGGGCGCGACCTCGCGCGATGCCGGCGGCACGGTCAGCCTGACGACGATGGAAATTTTTGCGGTCACTGTCCTGCCACCGATCCTGCGCGACCTGCGTGCCGAACATCCGGCCATTCGCATCCAGCTCGACACGTCGGACGACCAACGCGACCTGGCGGCAGGGGCGGCGGACATCGCGATCCGCAGCAGCAAGCAGCCGACGGGCGCGGGTCTGGTCGGGCGCCGCATCGCCAACAATCCGTGGACCGTCTATTGCAGCCGCGGCTATGTGGACCGCCAATGGCATTCCAACACACGCGCGACGAACTGGCGGCGCATCCCTTCATCGGCGGTGGCGGCTATGTGTGGGAACCCTATCAGGCGTGGCTCCGCCAACATGATCTCGAAGGATCGGTGGTGATGAAATATGACACCGGTACCGGGCTGCTCGCCGGGGTCCGGTCGGGGATGGGGCTCACGATCCTGCCGGGGTTTATCGCCGACCGCGAACCCGATCTTATCCGCTGCATCCCGCCGCGCAGCGACGATACGACGGGGCTATGGCTGCTGACCCACGAACGGTTGCGGCATGTCCCGCGGGTGCGGCTGGTGCTCGATTTTCTGGCGAAGGAACTGACGCGGCTGGCGCGCGACCATTGACCGGTCAGCGCAGCCGCGCGCATCCCAGCGCGGCGGCGTCGATGGCGGTGGCGGCGCCGCGCAGGCGATAGGTGTCGGCAATCGCACCGCCCGCGGGCGTCGCGCTCGTCACGCTCATGCTCGGCGCCGATCGCATCGCGGCGACGATCGCGGCGTCCATCCGCGCGTCGCTCGCCCAGCCGTGCGCGCCGTTGCCGGTCAGGATGAAGCGGCGGCTGCCGATCGTCAGACGCAGATCCCGATTCGGTGCGCGCGCTTTGGACAGCCGGATATAGAATTGGCCGCGAATCCCCGATTTCGGCCAGTATCCGACGCTGGCGTAGGCCTTGATCTCGGGCCGCCCGATCGTTGCAGAGGGGGCAGCGATCGCATAGCAGCGCGCGGCGGCCGGGTCGCGAAACGCACCCCAGCCGTCGAAAACGCCGAGTGCGTCGCGCGGCGCCGCCATGGCGGCAAGCGGCAGCACCGCCGCGAATGCAAAAAGAGGGGCCAGACGCCGCATTCCGCCTCGTTTGCGCGAATGGGGATGCTTTGCAAGCATGGCTTGCGCCCGCCGGTGCGTTCGTTAAGGAAGGTGGTCATTTCCGGGGGACGGGATTCGGGGCATTGGCCCGTCCGCCCCGACTCTCCAGGGATTTCTCCCGCACGGTACAGGGACGATGTAACAAGATGAAAGCGACGATCGAACGCGCGGTGCTGCTCAAGAGCCTCGGCCACGTCCAGTCCGTGGTCGAACGGCGGAATACGATTCCCATCCTGTCGAACGTCCTGATCGAAGCCGACGCGTCGGGCCAGCTCAAATTGATGGCGACCGATCTCGACCTGCAGGTTGTCGAAACGATCGCCGCCAAGGTCGACACCGCAGGGACCACCACCGTTTCGGCGCACACGCTGTTCGAAATCGCCCGCAAGCTGCCCGAGGGATCGGAAGTCAGCCTGGCCGCGGCGGAAGGCAAGATGCAGGTCAAGGCCGGCCGCTCGAACTTCAACCTGCCGACGCTGCCGCGCGACGATTTCCCGGTGATCGCCGAGGGCGACCTGCCGACCAATTTCGAACTGCCGGTGGCCGAGCTGATCCAGATCATCGACAAGACGCGCTTTGCGATATCGACCGAAGAAACGCGCTATTACCTCAATGGCATCTTTCTGCACGTCGCCGAAGATGCGACCGGGCCGGTGCTGAAGGCAGCGGCGACCGACGGCCACCGCCTGGCGCGCTACACCGTGACGCGGCCTGAAGGCGCGAGCGGGATGCCCGACGTGATCGTGCCGCGCAAATGCGTCGCCGAAATCCGCAAGCTGCTCGACGAGGCCGAGGGCAATGTCGAAATCAGCCTGTCGGCGAGCAAGATCCGTTTCCAGCTCGGCAATGCGATCCTGACCTCCAAGCTGATCGACGGCACCTTCCCCGACTACAGTCGCGTCATCCCGACCGCGAACGACAAGCTGCTCAAGGTCGATCCCAAGAGCCTGTATCAGGGCGTCGACCGCGTCTCGACGATCGCCAGCGAAAAGACCCGCGCGGTCAAGGTCGGGCTCGACAAGGACCGCATCACGCTCAGCGTCACCAGCCCCGAAAACGGCACCGCGGCCGAGGAAGTGGCGGCGGGTTACGACAGCGACGCGATGGAAATCGGGTTCAACGCGCGCTACCTCAGCGACATATTGGGCCAGGTCGATGGCGACAGCGTCGAACTGCATCTGGCCGACGCCAACGCCCCGACGCTGATCCGCGAGAGCGAAAAGAGCCCGGCGCTCTATGTGTTGATGCCGATGCGGGTCTAATATCCCGTCGCCCCCGCGAAGGCGGGGGCCGCTATCGGATTACACAGCCCCGATTGAGCGAGATTGCCAGAGGCTCCTGCTTGCGCGGGGGCGACGATTTCACCCCGCCTTGGCCACCCGCCAGATCACCCCGCCGCTGTCGTCGGCGACCAGCGCGCTGCCGTCCCTGGCCACCTTGACGTCGGCGGGACGACCGCGCGCGGTCTTGTTGTCCGTCGCCAGAAACTGGTCGAGCAGGGTGACGGGAAGCGCATCGACGGGTTTGCCGTTGGCGCCGAACTTCACGAACACCACGCTGTATCCCGCCGCCGGTTCGCGGTTCCACGATCCGTGGAGCGCGACCAGCGCACCGTTGGCCCAGCGGTCGCCGAGCTTCAGCCCTTCGGTAAAGGTCATCCCCAGCGGCGCGGTGTGGGCGCCCAGGCCATATTCGGGGCGCTTCACATATTGGCGGCGATCCTCGGCCTCGGGCTCGACGCGGGGGTCGACGAAGCCGCCCCAATAATACCAGGGCCAGCCGTAAAAATCGCCCTCGGCCACGTCGGTCAGATAGTCGGGAACCAGATCGCTGCCCAGCATGTCGCGTTCGTTGACCACCGTCCACAGCCGGTCGCTGCCCGGGAAATAGGCCAGCCCGACGGGATTGCGGATCCCCGCGGCAAAGGTGCGCATATAGCCGTTTTCGGGGCGAACCTCGAGCACCGCGGCGCGGCGGAACTCGCGGTTCATCCCCTTTTCCCCGATATTGCTGTCGGCGCCGACGCCGACATAGAGCCAGCCGTTCGGGCCGGCGACCAGGCTTTTGGTCCAGTGGCGGTTCGTGCCCTTGGCGGGCAGGTCGACGATTTTTTTCGGCTTGCCGCTCATCTTCGTCTCGCCCGCGACATAGGGGAAAGCGAGCAGCGCGTCGGTATTGGCGATGTACAGCGTGTCGCCGACCAGCGCCATGCCATAGGGCGAGTTGAGGCCGGTGATATAGGCGGTCTTGACCTCTGCCCTGCCGTCGCCGTCGGCGTCGCGCAGCAGGGTGATGCGGTTCGCCGAAACGCCGCCTGCGCCTGCCTTGCGCATCAGGCGGCCCATGATCTTGCCTTCGATCCCCGACGTATCGCGCGGCGGGCTTTGCGCTTCGGCGACCAGCACGTCGCCATTGGGCAGGACGAGCATGGTGCGCGGATGATCGAGTCCGTCGGCGAATCGCGCGACGGTCAGCCCCTGCGCCGCGCGGGGCGCCTGACCCGCAGGCCAGCCGGTGACGCCGGGCACGTTGATTGTCGGGA
>JAHCKJ010000369.1 GCA_026125835.1 Sphingopyxis sp. | reverse complement strand
GCAGGAGCAAGGGAAGCTGAAGGTGAGCGATCCGGTCTGCCGGTATCTCGAAACCTGTCCGCAAAGCTGGCAGGGGATCACGTTGCACCATCTGCTGACCCACACGTCGGGCATCCCCAATTTTACGAGCCTGCCCGGGTGGGACGAGAAGCTGGCGATGCTGAGCTACACCCGTCCCGAGCTGGTAGCGCTATTTCGGGACTTGCCGCTGGACTTCGCGCGGGGCGAAAGATTCGACTATTCCAATTCGGGATATACGCTGCTCGGGGTGATCATCGAGCGCGTATCGGGGCAGCGATATAATCAATATCTCGACGAGAAGCTGTTCAAACCCGCCGGGATGACGCGGACCCATGGTGGTGACACGCGCGCGCTCGTCCCCGGCCGGGTGACCGGATATTACTCGGTCGGAACCGATTTTATCAGCGCGCGACTGGTTAGCCCGACCGTCGACCTTGGCTCCAGCGGCGTCTATTCGACGGTGGGTGATATGCTGCGGTGGGACAAGGCGCTGACCGACGGCCGCCTGATCTCTCGTGCGTCGCGCGACGCGATGTTTACCGCGGGCAAGGGGGACTATGGCTATGCCTGGTTCATCGGCCAGCGGCATGGTCGGCCGATCCAGTTTCATTCGGGTAGCGATAACGGGTTTTCGACCAATATCACGCGCTTTCCTGACGACCGGTTGACGGTGGTGGTGCTGAGCAACAGCGACCGCGCCAACGCCGGGCGGGTGGGCAGCGACCTGGCGGCGATCGCTTTTGGCGCGCCGTATAAAATGCCGATCGAACGATTGGGTGATCTGCTGTGGAATGTCATGCGCGAGCGCGGCGTGAAGGTGGCTCTGGCGCGCCACGCTGAACTGAAGCGGACGGCGCCGACGGCCTATGATTTCGGCGACGAAACGCTCGTTACGATGGGCTATGACCTGTTCGAAGTCCGGCGTCTGGCCGACGCGAAGGCGGTATTCGAATATAATCTTCAGCAATATCCCAAATCGGCATACAGCTATGACGGGCTTGCCGATGTTGCCGATGCCGCAGGCGACAAGGCCCGCGCGATCGCGATGTTCGAAAAGTCGATCGAGGTGGATCCCAAGAACCGTTACGCGGCCGAGGGACTGGCCCGGCTCCGCACCGAGGGCGCCAAAACGCCCTGACGCGCTCCTGCATCACACCGAACGGGGTGGCTGATGAATATCGTCAACGGCCCTGCGGTCATGTCAACGACCGCTGCACGCAACCAGGGGCAGCCTGACGCGCCGCGGGCCGCCAGTGCATGGTGTTTCGATTTCGCTGCTGGGCCCAGCCAGTAACCGGCCCAAACTTAACGTCGGTGTGCGGGTTCGGTGCCGGTTCGACTGACGAGGTCAGTCGTTCAGCCGCTCGCGCATTTCCTTGCCGGGTTTGAAATAGGGGACGTTCTTGGCCTTCACGTCGACCGCGGCGCCGGTGCGCGGATTGCGGCCGGTTCGCGATTCGCGCGCGCGCGTCGAAAAGGCGCCGAAGCCGCGCAGCTCGACACGGCCCCCCGCCGCGAGCTGGTCGACAATGGAGTCGAAGAATGTGTCCACGATGCGTTCGACTTCATCGACTCGCAAATCGCTGTTTTCGTTCGCGATCTTTTGAACCAGCTCTGACCGGATCATTTGCTTCCCCTAGTATAAGTCACGCGTACCCCGCCGAAGCAGGCGTCCGGTCGTCGCCGGTCGATTTGTTTTTTGCGTGAGACCCCTCCCAACGCGCGCGGAAGGTATCATGAATCACTGTTTGGTCAAAATATATCACTGAAAGAAAAAGGCCCGCAGAGGGA
>JAHCKJ010000368.1 GCA_026125835.1 Sphingopyxis sp. | reverse complement strand
TGTACGGGTGCGAGGGGCTGCGCTCGATGCGGTTTGCCAACGCGCGACTGCTGTCGGCGATTTCGCTCGGCGTGATCTTTCTGTCGGTGCTCGGTTTCCTGTTGCCGACGGCGACGCTGTGGCGCGCCAACAGCCTGTACGCGATGGTGCTGGCGATTGCAGCGCTGTTCGTCATCCGGCTGGTACTGACCCAATCGGCGGGGACCGACGCGTTTCGCCGCCGCATCCTGGTGCTGGGCGCGGGGCCGCGCGCAGCGCGGCTGGCGGCGCTCGCCGAACAGCCGGGCAGCGGATTGGAGGTCGTGGGCTTTGTCGCGATGAGCGACACCGAGAAAACCGTCGGTCATGCGGTACGGCGCGAGACTATCGACAATCTGTCGGACCATGTCGTCGCGCTGCGTGCGGGCGAAGTCGTGCTGGCGCTGGAGGAGCGGCGCAATGCACTGCCGCTGAACGATCTGCTGCGGGTCAAGACGACGGGCGTCTATGTCAACGATATCGCGAGCTTTATCGAACGCGAGACCGGGCGCGTCGATCTGGCGACGACGAACCCCAGCGGGCTGATTTTTTCCGACGGTTTTTCGGCGGGACAGCGTATATCCAAAGTGGGCAAACGGCTGTTCGACATCGCCGCGAGCCTGGTGGTGCTGATCGTCGCGTTGCCGCTGATCCTGGTGGCCGGGATCGCCGTGATCCTCGACAGCCGCGGGCCGGTCTTTTATCGCCAGCCGCGCGTCGGGCTGTTCGGCGAACCCTATGACATCTACAAAATCCGGTCGATGCGCACCGACGCCGAGGCGGATGGCAAGGCGGTGTGGGCGAGCGAGAATGATCCGCGCATCACCCGCGTCGGGCGGATCATGCGGACGCTGCGGATCGACGAACTGCCGCAGCTGTGGTGCGTGCTGAAGGGCGAAATGAGCTTTGTCGGGCCGCGCCCCGAACGACCGAGCTTTGTCGAGGAGCTGGAAAAGCAGCTGCCCTATTATGCCGAACGGCATATGGTGAAGCCGGGACTGACCGGCTGGGCACAGATCAATTACCCCTATGGCGCGTCGGTCGAGGATGCGCGGGTCAAGCTGGAATATGACCTGTATTACGCGAAAAATTATTCGCCCTTCCTCGACCTGCTGATCCTGCTCCAGACGGTGCGCGTCGTGCTGTGGCCCGACGGAGCCCGCTGAGGTGCTGGCCCGCCTGTCCGAAATCCTGTCGGTGCTGGCGCTCGTCGGCTTTGCGGTCGCGGCGCTGTGGCTGATCGCGCGCCCGCGCGCGCGGATGGCGGCGCTGATGCCGGCGCCGCGGATGCTGACGCTGGTCGCCGCTGCGACGGCCGCATGGTGCGCGGCGCTGGCGCTGGCCGGGCCGGGATCGTCGCCCGCGCTGGTCGTGCAGGGGCTGCGCGATATGGCGATGCTCGGCTGGCTTGGCGCGACCTTCTGGTCGTCCGCCGCGCCAATGACGCGGCCGCTGCGCCTGATCCTGCGGATGCTGGCAACGATATGCGCGCTGACGCTGGTGCTGGGCGCGGTGGCACATCTGGGCGACCGTACCGCCGCCGAGGCCTGGATGACGCCGGCGCTGACGCTGGCCGCGATGATTGTCGCAGTCGGCGGATTGCTGATCGTCGACAGCGGGGTGCGTCATGCCGGCGCAGCGCTGCGGATGCCGGTGATGGCCGTGGCGGGCGGCTTTGCCATGCTGTGGGCCTATGAAGTCAATGTCCAGCTGATCGGGGCGCTGACCGGCAAGACGGCATCGACATTGATCGCGCTGCTCCCCGCGGTCGTGCTGCTCACTTTGCCGACCTATGTCGTGG
>JAHCKJ010000367.1 GCA_026125835.1 Sphingopyxis sp. | reverse complement strand
ACCCCGGGCACATTGTCGACGCTGTCGCCCATCAATGCGAGCACGTCGCCGACGAGGTCGGGGGTGACGCCGAATTTCTCGTTTACCGCCTCCAGCCCCATGTGGACGTTCTTCATCGTGTCGAGCATGTCGACCTGCGGACCCTCGGCGGGCTGGCGGATCAACTGCATCAGATCCTTGTCGGACGACACGATGGTGACGTCCCAGCCCGCGGCGACCGCGGCTTCGGTATAGCTGGCGATCAGATCGTCGGCCTCATACCCCTCCATTTCGATGCACGGCAGCGAAAAGGCGCGCGTCGCGTCGCGGATCAGCGGGAATTGCGGGCGCAGATCCTCGGGCGGTTCGGGGCGGTTCGCTTTATATTGATCGTAGATGTCATTGCGAAAGCTGTGGCTCGAATGATCGAGAATCACCGCCAGATGCGTCGGTTCTTCGGCATCGTTCAGATCCTTCGCCAGCTTCCACAACATCGTTGTATAGCCATAGACCGCCCCGACCGGCACGCCGTTGGGGTTCGTCAGCGGCGGCAGGCGGTGATAGGCGCGGAAGATGTAGCTGGAGCCATCGACCAGATAGAGATGATTCTTCTCGGACATGGCGCGGGGTTTAGCGCGCGCTAGGGTCGGGGTCGAGGCGGCAGGTCGAAATGCAGCACATCCTCGCGCACGCCGAGCTTCGTATATAAAGCAACCGCGGGATCGTCGCCATAATCGGCCTGGACGAACGCCGCCCAGGCGCCGGTTTCGGCGGCGATATGCTGGAGTTCGGCGATCAGCGCCGTTGCGACGCCGCGGCGGCGGACGCTTTCGGCGACCGCCAGATCGTAAAGGTAGATTTCGCTGCGCGCCGCCTCCAGCTTTGGCAGTTCATAGGCGGTGAGGCCGCCGACGATGCGGCCGTCGATCCGCGCGACGAGCAGGATGATCGCCTCCTTGGCAAGCTGGCGGGCGAGCCACGCGTCGTCGGGATGGTCGCGGCGATAGGTTTCATGGTCGGCAAAGGCGTCGGCATAAAGCGCGTTGAGGTCGCGCGCCGCTTCGACGTCGCCCGTGGCGAGGCGCTGGATCGCGATCGTCGTCATGCGCGGTAATCGATCGAGAGCTTCGCTGCCGCCGCGACGGCAGCGGTTCGCGCATCGTCGGTGGTGCCGCCGGTCACTTTCGCCAGCGTGACGCCCATGCGGCGGTACGGGCGGGTGACCGGCTTGCCGAAGATGCGGGCGTCGATCGCGGTTGCGAGGTCGGGCGGGACAAGCGCATCGGCCAGCCCGGTGATTGCGAAATCGCTGGCGTCGCGGTCGGCGAGCAGCACCGCGCTCGCGCTGGCGCCGGGAACGGCGATGTTCGGAATCGGCAGGCCGAGGATAGCGCGCGCGTGGAGGTCGAATTCGGACAGCGACTGCGAGATCAGCGTCACCATGCCGGTGTCGTGCGGGCGCGGGCTGAGTTCGGAAAAGATCACCGCGTCGCCCTTGACGAAAAACTCGACCCCGAAAATGCCGTGGCCGCCCAGCGCATCGACGACTTTTGTCGCCATATCCTGCGCGCTGGCGAGCGCCGCTGTCGACATTGCCGCGGGCTGCCAGCTTTCGCGATAATCGCCGCGTTCCTGGCGGTGGCCAATCGGCGGGCAAAAGGTCACGCCATCCTTGTGGCGGACGGTGAGCAGGGTGATTTCATAATCGAAGTCGACGAATGCCTCGGCGATCACCCGCAGCCGGTCGCCGCGCATCCCGGCGGCGGCATAGTCCCACGCTGCGTCGATGTCGGCTTCGCTTTTGACCGTGCTCTGGCCCTTGCCCGACGACGACATCACC
>JAHCKJ010000366.1 GCA_026125835.1 Sphingopyxis sp. | reverse complement strand
GTGGAAGGCGACAACTGGTATATTTCACGCCTGATCGGCATCAATCGGACAACCGGCAAGGTCACCAAGCTGCTCTGGGACAGGGGTGGCCAGAATGCGTCCGACGTTCTGTGGATCCCGACCGACGGTCGAACCGAGATTCTCGTCGCGGCCCAGAATTCCATCTATGTCGATTCCGAATTCTGGCCCGCGGTTTTTCGCGTCGATGTCGCGACCGGGCGCAAGCGGATCGAGGAAGCGGGGCGGACCAATATCATGAATTGGGGCGCCGACCATCTTGGCCAGGTGCGGTTCGGGATCGGCTATCGCGACGCGACGACCAGGGCGAGCTTGCTCTATCGCCCCGGCGGCACCGGGTTGTTCCGGGTCATCGATAGCGCCAGGCTTCGCGACGAAGAACAGTTGACGGTCCCCTTCCTGTTTATCCCCGACAGCGACCGCGGCTATGTGATCAAGGAAATCGAAGGTGGCCGGTCCGCGGTCGTCGAGGTCGATATTCCGACGGGTCAGGCCGTCCGGACCGTGTACGCTGCGGACGACGCGGATGTCGAAAGTGCGGCGATCGCGATGAGCGGGTCGAAGCTGCTCGGGGTCTGGACGAGCGACCGGAGCCAGCCGCTGCGCTGGATCGATCCGGTGATGGCCGCGCATCAAAAGACGCTCGATGCAGCCTCCCCCGCATCGAATGTCCGGATCCTGACGTACAGCGATGATTTTACCAAGATGCTCGTCCGCATCAGCACAGCCGACAGCCCCGGCCTGTTGTTCTTTTTCGACTCGACCACGGGAAATTTGGTTCGGCTGGCCGCGATGAACGACGCGATTGGCGGAAAGCGGTTGTCGCCGGCGCGGCTGGTTCAATACAAGGCTCGCGACGGACTGGAAATCGAGGGCGTGCTGACGATGCCGCGCGGACGCGGCGCCAAAAATTTGCCCTTCATTGTCATGCCGCACGGCGGCCCGTGGGCGCATGACGAATTGACTTATGATTATTGGGCGCAGTTTTTGGCGGAACGTGGCTACGCCGTGCTTCAACCCAATTTTCGCGGTTCGACGGGCTATGGCGCCGAGTTCGAGAAGGCGGGGCAGGGGCAGATGGGTTTTGCGATGCAGGACGATGTCACCGACGGCGTCCGCTGGGCGGTCGAGCAAGGCATTGCCGACCCCAAGCGCGTGTGCATCGTCGGTGCTTCGTACGGCGGCTATGCCGCGATGTGGGGCATCGCCAAGGATCCCGACCTCTATCGTTGCGCGATTTCGATCAACGGCGTGTCCAACCTGCGGCGCGAGGTCAATGATTTCGGCGGCAGTGCGCGTACGCAACTCTATCGCAGCCAATGGCAAAAGATGACGCCCGACTTTGCTGCGGTTTCGCCGATCAACGCCGTCGATCGCATCAAGGCGCCTCTGCTGCTGATTCACGGCAAGAAAGATGTGACCGTCGATCATGGGCAGTCGGCGCGCATGTATTCGGCCATGACCAAGGCAGGCAAACCGGCCGAATTTGTGTCGGTACCACTCGCCGACCATTATTTTTCCCGCGAAGCGGACCGGATGACATTGTTGACGTCGATGGAAGCCTTTCTGGCGCGGCACAATCCACCCGATTGACCACCATCTTTCCACGCTCCGCAAAACCGACTATCGGGCGGCATGACCGACACCACTTCGACGGCGCTGCCGCGCACGCTTTCGCCCTCCCTGTTCCTTTTCACCATCATCTATGGCGGCATGGTCGTGCTCGCCGGGGTGCTGGGGAACAAGCAGGTGGCGCTGGGCGACTGGCTGGCGGTCGAGGCCGGTATCTTTCCGTTTCTGATGCTGGTGGCGC
>JAHCKJ010000365.1 GCA_026125835.1 Sphingopyxis sp. | reverse complement strand
GGCGCGGATGCAACTGCTTGGGCGCGGCGGGCTGACGCGGAACCTCAGGCCGGACTGCGAGCTCTGGCTCGACGGCGGGCACAATCCGGCGGCCGGCGAGGTGCTGGCGCGCACGCTTGCCGATCTCGAAGAGCGGTCACCGCGTCCGCTCGCGCTGATCGTCGGCATGATGGGGCAGAAGGATGCGGCGGGCTTCCTGCAGCCCTTTGTCGGCCTGGCGCGGCAGGTGGTTACGGTTCCGGTTCCCGGTGCGCACATGCCGCCCGTGAAGCCGGAAGTGCTTGCCGGCGTAGCGCGCGGGCTGGGCCTCGATGCCGTGGCGGCCGAGGGCGTGGAGCAGGCCCTGGAGATCGCGGCGCATACGACCGAGGGACCGCTACGCATCCTGATGTGTGGCTCTCTCTACCTCGCCGGTCACGTGCGCGCCCTTCAAGATGGCCGCGAGACCCAAAGCAACTGAGCAAACTTCCCCTCTCCCCGCTCTTGCGGGGAGAGGGCCAGGGTGAGGGGCGGCGGCAAACGCGACGTCGCGCAAGATTCTGCCCCTCATCCCAACCTTCTCCCCGTAAGGACGGGGAGAAGGGGAAGAGGGCAAGGTTGCGCGGCCCTTCGGCCTGCGATAAAGAGCGGGAGCTTTTCGCGCCCAGCCTTCCGGCGCGGCGAGAGGCAGCGGGCGCGTAGCTCAGCGGTAGAGCACACCCTTCACACGGGTGGGGTCACAGGTTCAATCCCTGTCGCGCCCACCATGGCGGTTCCGGCCATGGCGACAAGCATAACCTTGGCTGACCCGGCTATTCATCGCCTATTCAATGCCTGCGCATTAGGGAGAGGGCCATGATCCGCATCCTCACCATCCCCCTTGTATCCGCAATGCTGCTGTCGGCAGCCACACCTGTGGCTGCGCGCGGCAACCGCGACCAGGACCATCTGCGCGAGGCAGCGGCGCAGGGGCAGGTGATTCCGCTCAACCGGCTGATTGCCGAAGTGCGCGCCCGCCCGCCCTATAACGAGATGAGCTATCTCGGCGGCCCCCAGTTCGACGCGGACCGGATGATCTATGCGCTGAAATTCATGGACGGCAACCAGGTGGTGGTGGTCTATGTCGATGCACGCACCGGCCGCATTGTCGGTCGCAAACCCTGACCAATTCCCCGAAAGCCGGTTTCCGGTCCGCGCAACGACATTTTGCGATGATCGTCGGGACTTGATACACAGTCGATAAATGCGACCGGCGTCGTCCGGTCGACCAAAGAAAGGCGTCTGAATGCGGATCCTGATTGTCGAAGACGAACCCACGCTTGGCCCGCAGCTCAAGGCGACGCTGGAATCGAACGGCTATGCCGTCGATCTGGCGACCGACGGCGAGGATGGCCATTTTCTGGGGTCGACCGAAAATTATGACGCGGCGATTCTTGACCTGGGTCTGCCCGAAATCGACGGTCTGACCGTGCTCGACCGGTGGCGCCGGGAAAAGCGCAATTTTCCGGTGCTCGTGCTGACCGCGCGCGACAGCTGGTCGGACAAGGTTGCGGGACTTGATGCCGGCGCGGACGATTATCTGGCCAAGCCGTTTCAGACGGAGGAATTGATTGCCCGTCTGCGCGCGCTGATCCGCCGTGCCGCGGGCAATGCGTCGAGCGAGCTCACCGCCGGGAAGGTGCGGCTCGACACGCGCTCGGGACGCGTCACGCTCGACGGAGAGGCGGTCAAACTGACCGCGCAGGAATATAAGCTCCTGTCCTACCTTCTCCACCACAAGGGAAAGGTCGTGTCGCGCACCGAGTTGATCGAGCATATCTACGACCAGGATTTCGATCGCGATTCGAACACGATCGAAGTG
>JAHCKJ010000364.1 GCA_026125835.1 Sphingopyxis sp. | reverse complement strand
CCTGATTTTCCATCGCGGGGAAACGGCTGTCGGCGCTGCGGTCGCGGTTGTCGCCCATCAGGAACAAATGGCCTTCGGGCACAACGACCAGCGGCGTATTGTCTTCAGGGATGTTCGTGATGTCGAGGATCGCGTAGCTTTTGCCGCCGGGCAGCGTTTCGCGATATTGTTTGTAGCGGCACTGGCGCCGGCCTTCTGCCGTCACTTCCTCGAACTCCATCGAGAAGCAGGGCAGGGTGCCCATCGCGCGCGAGGCCTCCACCATGTTCGCCGTAACCGGAATGACGAAATCGGGCATCGCTTCGCGCTTTAGCGGCGCGCCGTTCAGCCAGACGATCCCGTCCTTGACCTGCACACTGTCGCCGGGAATGCCGATGACGCGCTTGATATAGTCATTCTGGGCGGTCGGCGGCGCTTTGAACACCGCGACGTCGCCGCGTTCGGGGGTGCGCGCGAAAACCCGTCCCGGGATTAACGGCACGCTGAAGGGCAGGCTGTATTTCGAATAGCCATAGGCCATTTTGTTGACGAGCAGATAGTCGCCGATCAGCAGCCGCGGCTGCATCGATTCCGACGGAATGTTGAACGGCGAAAGGAAAAAGCTGCGAAACACCAGCACCGCGATCGCGAGCAGCGCGAGGAAACGGACGGTATCGACCGCCTCTTCTTTCGCGGAAACGGGGGCGGGCGCCGGGGCCGGGGCGGGCGAATTGTCGGCGGTGATGCTGGCGTCGGTCATGCCGCGGCATTGGCGATGAATAGGTTGCCGCGTCAAGCAAATATCGGCGGATGGCGCTGGCGCTGCACGGGGTGCGGACCTATGAAACGCCGGACGATGTGTACAAGGAGCCGCTTCGCATGACCACCGCCGACCAAGTCTGGCAGGCGCTCGCCGACTGGCAGCCGCAGAAACTGATCGACCTGGTCCCCGCCGACCCCGATGCACGGTTGCAGGCGCTGGTGCGCCGCGTCGCCGACATCCGCTTCGATTTTGCCAAGACGCATCTCGACGATGCTGCGGTCGCGATCCTGTCCGACCTGGCAACTGCGCAGGATTTTGACGGCCGCCGCAAGACGCTGTTTTCGGGCGGCATCGCCAACCCGACCGAAGATCGGGCGGCCGAACATAGCGCCGAGCGCGGCGACGGTGCCCCGGAATCGGTGCATCGCGCGCAGGCGCTGCACCAACGGATGCGGATGATGATCGACGCGATCGAGGCAGGGGCGTTTGGCGAAATCCGCCATTTGCTCCACATCGGCATTGGCGGGTCGGCGCTTGGCCCCGACCTGCTCGTCGACGCGCTGGGGCGCCACAGCGACCGCTATGACGTCGCGGTGGTGTCGAACGTCGACGGCGCCGCGCTGGAGGAAGCCTTCGCCCGTTTCAGCCCCGAACATACGCTGGTTGCGGTCGCGTCGAAGACCTTCACCACCACCGAAACCTTGCTCAACGCCAACTCGGCGCTGCAATGGCTGGACGAAGCCGGGGTCGCCGATCCGCTCGGCCGCTTCATCGCACTGACCGCGATGCCGGACCGAGCGATCGAATGGGGGATCGACGAGACGCGGATCCTGCCGTTCAGCGAGACGGTCGGGGGGCGCTATTCCTTATGGTCGTCGATCGGCTTCCCGGCGGCGCTCGCGCTCGGTTGGGATGCCTTTGCCGACCTGTTGGAGGGCGCGGCCGAGATGGACCGGCATTTCCGGCTCGCCGACGGCGCCGACAATATCTGCCTGCTCGCCGCTTTCGTCGATCAGCTCTACACCAACCGGCTGGGGTGCCAGACGCGCGCGGTGTTTGCATATGACGAGCGGCTGCGGCTGCTGCCCAGTTATCTGCAACAGCT
>JAHCKJ010000363.1 GCA_026125835.1 Sphingopyxis sp. | reverse complement strand
TGTCGACCGGGTCCCAGTTGACGTAGCTTTCCTTGCGATAGACGAGCCCCGCAGCGAACAGATCGAGGAACAGCGCCTGTTCCTGCCCGTAATAATCGGGTTCGCACGTCGCGAGCTCGCGGCTCCAGTCGATCGCGAGGCCGAGGCGCTTCAGCTGGCCGCGCATCGCGGCGATATTGTCGCGCGTCCAGCCGCCCGGATGCACGCCCTTTTCCATCGCGGCATTTTCGGCCGGCATGCCGAAGGCGTCCCAGCCCATCGGGTGGAGCACGTCGTGCCCGGTCATTTTCTTGAACCGCGCGAGCACGTCGCCCATCGCATAGTTGCGGACATGCCCCATGTGGATGCGCCCCGACGGATAGGGGAACATCTCGAGGATATAGGCCTTGGGCTTTTGACCGCTGTCGGTCGTGGCAAAGCTGTTCGCCGCCTCCCACGCCTTTTGCCAGCGGGCGTCGGCGGCGAGGGCGCCAAAGCGCGGTTCGCGGGTCATGTCGTGCTACCCCGTTGTCTGGTTGGCGGGCGCCCGGCGGGCGCCGCGCAATTAATCCTTGAAGGCGCTGCGGCGCAGGTCGCGGGCGCGGGTCAGGATGATTTCCTCGAGCTTTTGCACCGTCGCCGCCTGCACCGGCGCATCGACCCAGCCGCCGCCCTGTGCCACCTGGCGCGACGCCGCGACGCGGAGCGCATCGGCGCGCAGGTCGCGGTCGAGGATCGATACGGTGACCTTCATCCGCTCACCGGGATTGGACGGATTGGCATACCAGTCGGTGATGACGACGCCGCCCGAACTGTCGGCCTGAAGCAGCGGCATGAACGAGAGGGCGTCGAGCGACGCGCGCCACAAATAGCTGTTGACGCCGATCGTCGTCACCTGGCTGGCGGCCAGGTCGGCGCGCGGCTTGCTCTTGCCGGCGCAGGCCGAAAGCCCGATCGCGGCAAGCCCGAGCAGCGCACAGGCGGCCACACGGCGACCGCGCGCGGCGCCGGTCTGGGCAAGGACGGAAAGCTTGGACATGCCGATAACACCTTATCTCTTGAGCGCTGCGGGACATGGTCGTCGCGCCGCACGGGCCGTTATTGCCAGCGTCTCTATCGCCCTTGCCCGCGTCGGGCAAGCACGGCAATTTCGCGCTGCCGCCCGTTCAGATTCTGCTCAGAATTGCTCGCGACTGTGACGCGGGTGCAACAATGTCGGGGAAAAGCCGTTTGGCTGTAATAATTTTCCGGGAATCACTGGCAAAATTATGACAGCAGGCCTATCTCCGGAATCACTCGGGGTTGGAGTCGCAGGGATATGACGCGGAAACCGCGGCATTTTTGGAAAGCTGGTCTCACCGCTTTGGCGGTGGTTTCGCTTGCCTTGCCGCCCGCGCTCGCCGCCATGTCGCGTTCGGAACGGATTCGCGATACCGCGCTGTCGGATACGCTGCTGGGCCAGTTTACCCCGGCTTCGGGCGATCCGCGGCTGATCGCGCGCTATCAGAAAATGTCGTCGGAACAGCGCAGCAGCTTTACCTTCACCCCGGCACTGACCGACCAGAATCGCAAGAATCGCGCAATCACCGTGGTGATCCGCGCCCGCGACGACGCATCGAGCGCCGCGCGCACCTCGGCGATCGCCGGCGGGCGCACCACGCCGATCGCGATCACGCCCGTCGCCTATGACCTTGGTGCGTCGGTCGGCTTCGAAAAATTCGTGACCCCGTCGCTGCCGCGCGGCGCCGACTTGCGCAACCTGCCGGTGGCCAAGGCGCCCGAACAGGCCGAACGCAAGTCGCGCTTTGCCACGCGGATGGTCAACCGGCCCGCCGACCCGAGCGGCGCGACCGACCGTGTCACCGCGCCGGGCGACGCTC
>JAHCKJ010000362.1 GCA_026125835.1 Sphingopyxis sp. | reverse complement strand
TCGCGGGGGCGACGGTCATTGCAGCGAACACTCCGCCGCCAATCTCAGCACCTCATCCGCCAACTCCATCCGGCAAATCAGCAAATCCGGCAGATAAGTATCCGCATTGTTATACCGGATCGCCGACCCATCGACGCGGCTCACATGCAGCCCCGCCGCCTGCGCAACCGCGACCGGCGCGCAATTGTCCCATTCATACTGACCACCGGTGTGGAGGTAGATGTCGGCCTGCCCAAGCACGACCGCCATCGCCTTGGCACCCGCCGATCCCATTGCGAGCAGTTCGGCACCGATCCGCCCGGCCACAAACACCGCCTCGGCGGCGGGGCGCGTGCGGCTGACGAGCATTTTGAGTGGCTGGTTCGCGGGGCGAAGCGGCATCGGCGAACCCGAGGTCAGCGTAATCCCCAGACCCGGCAACGCGACCGCGCCGACCGTCGCCACGCCGTCGACCGCGAGCGCAACATGCACCGCCCAGTCGTCCCGGCCCTCGCCATATTCGCGTGTACCGTCGAGCGGGTCGATGATCCACACCCGGCGATGCGCCAGCCGCGCGGCGCTGTCCTCCTTTTCTTCTTCGGACAGGATCGCATCGTCGGGCCGCGATGCGCGCAGTTCGCGGCACAGCACCGCATTAGCCGCCTCGTCGCCCGCCTGCCCCAGCGCCTTACCGTCCAAACCTTTGGCCCGCAGCGCCAGCAGGATCGCTCCGGCTTCGGTCGCGAGTCGTTCGGCGAGCTGTTCGTCGCTTTCCGCCATGTCAGCCAAGCAACCGGTCGATGATCAGGTCGGCAGCTTCCTCGGGCGACATCGTCGTCGTGTCGATGCGGATCTCCGGCGTCTCCGGCGCCTCATACGGGCTGTCGATGCCGGTGAAATTCTTGAGCTGTCCGGCGCGCGCCTTTTTATACAGGCCTTTGACATCGCGGCGTTCGGCCTCGGCCAGCGGGGTGTCGATAAATATCTCGATGAACTCGCCCTCGGGCAGCATCGATCGCACCATCTCGCGCTCGGCGCGGAACGGCGAGATGAAGGCAGTGATCACGATCAGCCCCGCATCGGTCATCAGCTTCGCGACCTCGCCGACGCGGCGGATATTCTCGATCCGGTCGGCCTCGGTAAAGCCGAGGTCGCGGTTCAGCCCGTGCCGGACATTGTCGCCGTCGAGCAGGAAGCTGTGCCGGTTCATCCGGTGCAGCTTCTTTTCGACCAGATTGGCGATTGTCGACTTGCCCGATCCAGACAGACCCGTGAACCACAGCAGCGCGGGGCGCTGGTTTTTCAGGTTCGCGCGCATGTCGCGATCAACGTCGCTCGCCTGCCAATGGACATTCTGCGCGCGGCGCAGGCTGAAATGCAGCATCCCCGCGGCGACCGTCGCATTGGTCAGCTTGTCGATCAGGATGAAGCCGCCCAGCGTGCGGTTGTCGGCATAAGCCTCGAACACGATCGGCTTGTCGGTCGACAGCTCGACAACACCGATGCCGTTCAGTTCCAGCGTTTTCGCCGCCAGATGGTCGAGCGTGTTGACGTTGATCTCGTATTTCGGCTGCTGGATCGTCGCCGACACCGTCTGCGTCGCGAGCTTCAGCCAATAGGCGCGTCCCGCGATCATCGCCTCGTCTGCCATCCAGACCAGCGTTGCCTCGAACTGATCGGCAGCCTCGGGCGGGTTGTCGGCGGCCGCGATGACATCACCGCGCGAACAATCGACCTCGTCGGAAAGTGTCAGCGTCACCGACTGGCCGGCGACGGCTTCGTCCAGGTCGCCATCCAGCGTGACAATGCGGTCCACCGTGGTCGTCTTGCCGCTCGGCAGCACCCGAACCGCGTCCCCCGGCTTGATCGATCCGCCCGCAATCTGCCCGGAAAAACCCC
>JAHCKJ010000361.1 GCA_026125835.1 Sphingopyxis sp. | reverse complement strand
ATACTGGAACCGGATCTTGCCGGGGCGCTTCAGGGTCAGCTGGCCCGACAGGCGCTGGCCGTTGCGATCGGTTTGCACGAAGTCCGCGGTCATCGAGCTGGTGAGCTTGAGGTGCGATTGCACCGACGCCAGCGTCGACGACGATTGCGCGGTGGCGGGGACGGTAGCGGCAAGGCCGACCGCGGCCAGCGGCGCCAGCGCCAGCGCGACGGCGCGCGTCAGGGTCAGGCGGGAAAAGGTCAGGGTCATAATGCTCTCATTCTGCAAAATCGTGGTTCGCATGTGGCGTTGGGGCGTTGAATGTCCACTGAACCGTCGTTTCATCTCTCCGTCATCCCCGCCTTCGCCGGGATGACGATGAGACGAGGGCGACGCATTAACAGGGCCAGCCGCAGCAATGGTTCCTTACCGCTGCTGGCCATATTGATCGGTCAGCACGTCGCGGCGGCCGACATGGTTGGGGGGACTGACCAGCCCTTCCTCTTCCATCCGTTCGATCAGCCGCGCCGCGCTGTTGTATCCGATGCGGAGTTGCCGCTGGAGCCAGCTGGTCGACGCCTTCTGGCTTTCGACGACGATCTGGCAGGCCTTGGCATACATGCGGTCCTCGGCGCTGTCGCCGCCCGCCGGGGCACCCTCCATCGCGAAGCCGCCATCTTCGGGGTCTTCGGTGACGCTCTCGATATAGTCGGGGCGGCCCTGCCCCTTCCAGTGATCGGCGACCGCACGCACCTCGTCGTCGGACACGAACGGGCCGTGGATACGCGTGATCTGCTTGCCGCCGGGGACATAGAGCATGTCGCCCTTGCCGAGCAGCTGTTCGGCGCCCGCCTCGCCCAAAATCGTCCGGCTGTCGATTTTCGACGTCACGTTGAAACTGATGCGCGTCGGCAGGTTCGCCTTGATGACGCCGGTGATGACGTCAACCGACGGGCGCTGCGTCGCGAGGATCAGGTGGATGCCCGCCGCGCGCGCCTTTTGCGCGAGCCGCTGGATCAGGAACTCAACCTCCTTGCCCGCGGTCATCATCAGATCGGCGAGCTCGTCGACGACGACGACGATCTGCGGCAGCGGCGCATAATCGAGCGTCTCTTCCTCATAGACCGGCTGGCCGGTGTCGGGGTCGTATCCGGTCTGGACGCGGCGGCCGAGCGACTTGCCTTTGGCGAGCGCGGCGCGCACCTTGTCGTTGTAGGATGCAAGGTTGCGCACCGACAGCGACGACATCATCCGGTACCGGTCCTCCATCTGCTCGACCGCCCATTTCAGCGCGCGGATCGCCTTCTTCGGCTCGGTGACCACCGGAGCCAGCAGGTGCGGGATGTCGTCATAGACGCTGAGTTCCAGCATCTTGGGATCGATCATGATCATCTTCACCTGGTCGGGGCCGAGCCGATAGAGCAAAGACAGGATCATCGCGTTGAGCCCGACCGACTTGCCCGACCCGGTGGTCCCCGCGATCAGCAGGTGCGGCATCGGCGCCAGGTCGGCGATCACCGCGTCGCCGCTGATATTCTTGCCCAGGATGATCGGCAGCGCGCCGGTCTGGTCCTGGAACAGCGCGCTGCCGATGATCTCGTGCAGCACCACCGATTCGCGGTGCGCGTTGGGCAGTTCGATGCCGATCACGGTGCGGCCGGGGATCGGCGCGATGCGCGCCGACAGCGCCGACATGTTGCGCGCAATGTCGTCGGCGAGGTTCGACACGCGGCTCGCCTTGGTGCCCGGCGCGGGTTCCAGCTCGTACATGGTGACGACCGGACCGGGGCGCACCGCGGTGACGACGCCCTTGACCTGGAAATCCTCGAGCACCGATTCGAGCAGCCGCGCGTTGCGCTCCAGCCCCGCCTTGTCGATCTGGCCGGTCGGCCCCGGGGGCGGCG
>JAHCKJ010000360.1 GCA_026125835.1 Sphingopyxis sp. | reverse complement strand
GGCTGTAGAGCGGATAGACGCTGAATTCACTCCAGCCGCGCTCGTTCACCAGCCCTTCCTCGAGCTTCATGTTGAGGAGGTGGTGGCCGGGATAGCCTTCGTGACAGCCAAGGTCGATCGCGCGCGACAGGCGGATCGGCAGGTCGGTGTTGACCTGGATCAGGCTGTGATAGGCGCCCTGGTAATAATTATAGCCGCTCCAGCTTTTCCCCGTGACGAATTCGAGCCGGAAGCTCTCGCCGGCGGGCATCGGGATATGCGCGAGACTGCGGCCGCGGCAGCGCGCGATCGCGGCGTCGAAGACCTTTTGCAGTCGATCCTTGGGGATGGTGAAGCGGTCGAGATAAGCCTCGACGCGTTCCGCCAGCGCGCCGTCGCCGGGGACCAGTGCCTCGATGGCGGCGAGATGGCGGTCGTAATCGGCGAGGGGCTTCAATTGCGGGCGGACGCCGAACAGCCGCTCGGCCTCGTCGGCGAAGGCAAAGCGCGTACCCTGCATCATCAGCAGCCGCGTCTCGGCGGCGCGCAGCTGGGCGCGCAGGAAGGCGGCGCGGCGGCGGTCGAGCGGGTCGGACAGGCGGCGCGCGGTCGTATCAAGCCGCGCGGTCAGCGCGCGCGTCGCGGCAAGCAACGCGGCCTTGTCGCGCGGCGCCGCCTCGGCCGCGGCCTTTAACTCGGGCGGACCGTAATAGGCGTCGATATAGCCGTCTTCATGGGTGCCGATTTCCAGCGTCATGCGCAGATAATCGGCCGCGATTGCGTCGAGCGCACGCGGCGATGCGGGCGCGCGCCGAACGTCGACCGCCGCCACCTCGGCGGCGGGTGCCGGGCGGGCGCCCTGTTCCGCCGCGCATCCGCTAAGCATGGCGGCGGAAGCGAGCGCCAGCGCGATCGATTGCCGCATCACGCCGGCGCCTTGTCCACATCCTCCGACGTGTCCTCGACGTCGCCGTCGGTGGCGATTTCAACCGCCGCCTCGCGTTCGACCGCGAAATGGTCTTGGTGGAGCGGCGCAAAGCGAAGGATCGCATAGCCGACCAGCGCCGAGGCGAGCGAGCCCATGAGCACGCCGATCTTGGCTTCCTCGATCAGCAGCGCGTTGCCGGGGAAGGCCAGCCCGCCGATAAACAGGCTCATCGTAAAGCCGATGCCGCACAACATCCCGACGCCATAGATCTGGAGCCAGGTTGCCCCGCGCAGCTTGCCCGCGATGCCCAGTTTGACCGCCAGCCAGACGCTGGCGAAGATACCGAACTGTTTGCCGAAGAACAGGCCCGCGGCGATGCCGAGCGGCAGCGGCGCGAAAATCTGTTCGGCGGTCAGTCCGCCGATGTCGACGCCCGCATTGGCAAAGCCGAACAGCGGCACGATCGCAAAGGCAACCCAGGGGTGCAGGCCATGTTCGAGGCGATGGAGCGGCGAGGTCTGGCTGTCGGGGGCGCCCGGCGTCCGCTCGAACGGAATGGCCATGGCGGCGAGCACACCCGCGATCGTTGCGTGGACACCCGACAGCAGCATCGCGTACCAGAGGAACAGAAAGGCGAGCAGATAGAGCGGCAGGCTTTTCACCCCACGCCGGTTCATCACGAACATCGCCGCGAGGATGACCGCAGCAGCGGCGAGCGCGGTCAGTTTGATCTCGGCGGTGTAAAACAGCGCGATGATCGCGACCGCACCCATGTCGTCGACGATCGCGACGGTCACCAGAAACAGTTTGAGCGAGGTCGGCGCGCGTTTGCCGAGCAGCGCCAATATGCCCATCGCAAAGGCGATGTCGGTGGCGGCCGGGATCGCCCAGCCCTGCGCGAGGCCGGGGGTCGATCCGGCGAAGGCCAGATAGAGCGCGGCGGGGACGATCATGCCGGCGGCGGCAGCGATGAAGGGCAGGCGCCGACGGTCCCAGC
>JAHCKJ010000036.1 GCA_026125835.1 Sphingopyxis sp. | reverse complement strand
ACTGGAAACAGGACCGCAGCGCCGACGAGATTCGCGCCGACTGGGTCGCGCGCGCGAAGGAAACGACGCGCCGCAACGCCGAGAAACGCGCGGAATATCAGCGCCTCGCCGACATGATGGGGGTCGCCTATGATTCGGCCGAAGCCGACAAGGTGACCCGCGAAACTTTGGGCGAGGAAGCGGCGGCGGCGGCGAAGCAGAAAAAGCCCGCTCCTGTAGCACGCTCCACCCTCGCCGAGCGCGCGGCGCGCGGGCCGCAATCACCGGCGGCCGATTGAACGCATGAAGCAGTCACCCGCCGATGCCGACTGGATGGCGGTCGCCATTGCCTTGTCGCAGCGGGGCCGTCCGGTGTCGGCGCCCAATCCCAACGTCGGTTGCCTGATCGTCAACGACGGGAAGATCCATGGGCGGGGATGGACGCAAGCAGGCGGGCGTCCGCACGCCGAGGCGATGGCACTCGCCGCCGCAGGCGACGCAGCGCGCGGTGCCACGGTCTATGCCAGCCTGGAACCCTGCGCCCACGCCAGTCCGCGCGGCCCGTGCTGTACCGACGCGCTGATTGGGGCGGGGGTCGCGCGCGTCGTCGTCGCGGCGCAGGATCCCGACCCGCGCACCGATGGCCGGGGAATCGCACGCTTGCGGGGTGCGGGGATCGAGGTCGTCACCGGCGTCCTGCCCACCGAAGCGCGCGCCGCGATGGCGCCGTGGTGGACACGCCAGACGGCAGCGCGGCCCTATGTCACGCTCAAGCTCGCAACGTCGCTCGACGGGTGCATCGCGATGCGGGATGGATCGAGCCGCTGGGTCACGGGGGAGCACGCCCGCGCGCACGGCCACCTCGAGCGCGCGCGGCATCAGGCGATACTCGTCGGGCGCGGAACGCTCGCGGTCGACGATCCGAAACTCGATGTCCGGCTGCCCGGACTGGAAGCGCGCAGCCCGAAAAGGCTGCTGCTGACGCGGGGGATTGCTCCACCTGGCTGGAGCGCGGTCGGCTCGCCCGAGGCGATCGACGGCATCGATTCGGTGCTGGTCGAGGGCGGTGCCGGGGCAGCCTCGGCTTTCCTCGCCGCCGACCGCGTCGATCGCCTGCTGCTCTACCGCGCGCCGATCCTGATCGGGGGCGGCAAGCCCGCGCTCGGCGACATCGGCCTGACCGGTCTGGCCGACGCCCATGGCCGCTGGCGGCTCGCCGACAGCCGCCTGCTTGGCAGCGACCGGCTCGACGTTTACGAGCGGGTCAGAGAAGGATAAGCGCGCCCCATGTTCACCGGCATCATCACCGACATCGGCACCGTTCGTTCGCGCGAGGATCGCGGCGACACGCGGCTGGTCATCGCCACGGCGTATGACACCGGCACCATCGACCTCGGCGCGTCGATCGCCTGTTCGGGGGCGTGTCTGACCGTCGTCGATAAAGGCCGCGACGCGGACGGCGACTGGTTCGCGATCGACGCCAGCGCCGAAACGCTCGCGCGCACCGCGCCGGGGATGTGGGACGCGGGTCGCCGCCTGAACCTCGAACGCGCGCTCAAGGTCGGCGACGAACTGGGCGGGCATATCGTCACCGGGCATGTCGATGCGGTGGGATCGATCGTGTCGGTCGTGCCCGTCGGCGACAGCGTGAAGGTCACCGTCGCAGCCCCTGCGTCGCTCGCCCCGCATATCGCGCCCAAGGGTTCTATCACCGTTGACGGCGTGTCGCTGACCGTCAACGACGTCAGCGACCAGCCCGACGGCAGCGCGCATTTCACGCTGAACATCATTCCGCACACACAGGCGATGACGACGCTGGACGAAGCGGCAGCGGGGCGGCCGGTCAATCTGGAGATCGACATTCTGGCGCGCTATCTCGCGCGGATGCAGGCGCGGGGTTAGTCGGCCTTCGACGCCGGTTACGAGAATGTCTCACGCAAAGGCGCGAAGGCGCAAAGAAGAAGAATCTCACACATAGACACAAAGATGGCATGATTTTCCGCAGCCGTCGCCTGTTGCTGCAGGCGGCCATCAAAATGGCGCTTCGCGCAATTTGCGCGCCGCGGTGTTCGAGAAGGCCGCCATCTTTGTGCCTTTGCGTGAGACAATTTTCCCGCACCGACGCTAGCGGTATCAGCCTTCGACCCAGCCCGCCGCGATTTCGGGGTCCATCGCCACCATCGACCGGCGCATCGCGAGCCTGCCGATGCGCAGCAGTTCGGCCTTGCGCCGCGCCGGGGCGAGGTTGCAGCTTGCCGCGTCGCGCACCACGGCGGCGCCGTAGCGGTCGGCGATGATCAGGCCGGAGGTTTCCGGGCGATAGTCCGCGGTGTCGAGGATTGCGGGGTCGAGCCCCGACGCCAGCGCCCAGTAAAAGCGGTCGCACCAGTCGCAATAGTCGGGCCATTTGCCGTCGCCGTGGAGGTCGGCACGGCTGACCTTGATCTCGACGATCGTGATCTGGCCCTTGGCGTCGATCGCGGTCAGGTCGGTGCGCCGCCCGTTGGGCAGCGGCACCTCGGGGATCGCCACCAGCCCTTGCTGCGCGAACAGGCGGCACACCCCGCGCGCGACGTCGGCGGCGGTGATTCCCATTGCGGCGTTGGCGTCGACTGGTCCAGCCAAGGTCTCACCCGATACCGTTCGCCCTGAGCTTGTCGAAGGGCCGTTCTTCTATCCCGCGACGTCACAAGAAAAGACGGTGCTTCGACAAGCTCAGCACAAACGGGGTTGGGTTTTAGAGCTCAGAACGGGACGTCGTCGTCCAGATCGTCGTCGAAGGGCGGGCGTCCGCCGCCGCTGCCGGACGATCCACCCGAACCGCCGCCCTGGTTCCAGCCGCCGCCGGAGCCGCCACCGCCGCCCCAGCTATCCTCGCCACCGCCGCGCGAACCGCCGCCACCGCCGCCGGGCGCGCCGTCGAGCATCGTGAGATTGCCGCCCATGCCGGCGATCACGACTTCGGTCGTGTAGCGGTCGTTGCCGTCGCGGTCCTGCCACTTGCGGGTGCGCAGGCTCCCTTCGATATAAACTTTCGAACCCTTTTTCAGATAGCGTTCGACCACCCCGACCAGCCCGTCGCCGTTGATCACGACATTATGCCATTCGGTGCGCTCCTTGCGCTCGCCGGTCATGCGGTCCTTCCACTGTTCGCTGGTCGCGATGCGGATGTTGGCGATCTTGCCGCCATTCTGGAACGACTTGATTTCGGGGTCGGCGCCGAGGTTGCCGATGAGAATTACCTTGTTGACGCTGCCAGCCATGCCGCTCCGCTCCGCAAAAATGTTGGAAGGATCAGCCTAGTCCAAAGGCAACGGCTGTCCAGTAAGTGATACCAGCAGCGGCATAGGCGAGCGCGAACAAATAGCCAACCATGAACAGCGGCCATTTCCACCCGTTGGTCTCGCGCTTGGTAATCGCGATCGTGGAAATACACTGCGGCGCGAACACGAACCACGCCAGGAACGCGAGCGCAGTGGCGATGCTCCAGCGGCCCGCGATGCGGTCGCTGAGCTGCTCGGCCATCGCTTCCTCGTTGTCACCGGCGTCAATCGCGTTCGCGGTCGCCATCGCGGACACCGCGACCTCGCGTGCCGCCATCGCGGGGATCAAAGCGAGCGCAATATCGTGGTTGAAGCCGATCGGCGCGACGACGACCTCCAGCCCGCTCGCGATGCGGCCGCCAATGCTATATTCGACCTGACTCTGCCCCGCTGGCGCCTGCGGAAAAGTCAGAAGAAGCCACAGGATGACCGTCGTCGCCGCGATGATTGTACCCGCGCGGCGCAGAAATATCCACGCGCGTTGCCATAGTGCAATGGCGATGTCCGCGGGCCGCGGCCATTGGTAACGCGGCATTTCCATCATAAAGCCCGTCGCATTGCCCTTGGTCACCGAACGGCGAAGGACGAGCGCGACGAGCAGCGCGCCGATGATACCGCTGAGAAACAGCCCGAAGAGTACAAGCCCCTGTAGCCCGATTGGCGTCCCTCCGACCTTCTGCGCCGGGATGAAGGCGCCGATGATCAGCGTATAGACCGGCATGCGCGCTGAACAGGTCATCAGCGGCGCAATCAATATCGTCGTCAGTCGGTCCTTCTCGTCAGGGATAGCGCGTGTCGCCATGATGCCGGGGACCGCACAGGCGAAACTCGACAAGAGCGGGATGAAGCCGCGCCCCGAAAGGCCGACCTTGCCCATCAGCCCGTCCATCAGGAACGCCGCGCGTGTCATATAGCCCGACGCTTCGAGCAGCAGGATGAAGAGGAAGAGGATCAGGATCTGCGGCAGGAATACGACGACCGCGCCGACGCCTGCCAGCAGCCCCTCGACCACCAGTCCGCGCAGGAAATTGTCGGGGAAGCTATCGACCACCCATGTCTGGATCACGCCGATCCCGCCTTCGAGCGCGTCGGCGAAAGGCGTCGCCCACGAAAAGACCGCTTGGAACATCACGAACATCAGTGCGACGAGAAGGATGAAGCCGCCGACCGGATGAAGCACGACATTGTCGACGCGCCCGGTCCAGCGGCGCACCGGGGTTTCGCACAAGGTCGCGGCGCGCGATATCGCCTTGGCGCGCTGGTGCAGCGCGGCGTCGGAGGGGGGCGGGGCGGATTGCGCCGTCGCCTGCGTCTGGTGCGACAGGATCGCGCCGTCGACTGCCGCGAGCAGGTCGGTCAGCCCGCGCTTGCGCACCGCAACGGTCGGCACCACCGGCACGCCGAGCTCGCGCGACAGGATCGCGGGGTCGAGGGTCAGCCCGTCGCGTGTCGCGAGGTCGAGCATGTTGAGCGCGACCACCGTCGGCAGGCCGAGCGCAATCAGTTCGAGCGCGAAGCACAGGTGATTGTCGAGGTTGGCGGCATCGACGACGACGACCAGTGCGTCGGGGCGCCGCTCGCCCGCCTGCTGACCCAACAGCACGTCGCGTGTCACCGCTTCATCGGGGCTGGCGGGGGTCAGGCTGTAACTGCCGGGCAGGTCGATAAGCCCCAGCGGCCGCCCGTCGGCAAAGCTGGCGTGGCCGGCCTTGCGCTCGACGGTGACGCCGGGATAATTGGCGATCTTTTGCCGCGCGCCGGTCAGCGCGTTGAACAGGCTGGATTTGCCGGCATTGGGATTGCCGGCGAGCGCGATCGTCGGGATGGCAGCGGTCATGGCGCGGTCGGCGCCACTTCGATCATCGCCGCCTGCCGCGCGCGGATGATTACCTGCATCCGTCCGACCGCCAGCGCCAGCGGATCGCGCGAAAACAGGCTGCCGCGATGCAACGGGGTGATTTCGATCCCCTCCATCAACCCGAATTCGCGCAGCCGCCGCCCCTCGTCCTGCGACATGGCGTCCCAATCGATACGGGAAATGCGGACGGCGACGCCGAGCGGCGCAGAATCGAGCCTGGGGTTCATTTGCGAGCGATTATCAATAACACCGGTCGGGCGCCAGTGCTTTATCGCGGCTCGCTAGCGCCCCGGATAGCGTAGCCGCCCGACGAAGCGGGCGAGGCTGGGGCGTTCGGTGCTGCGCGCGGCGCGGCGGTATTTCCAGCTTTCAAAGCGCATCACCTGGTCGATGCGGCGGGCGAGGAAGGCGCGGGTGTCGGCGTAACCGTCGCTCTCGTCGTTCAGGAACACCGCCATCGCCGACGCATAGACGGCGCCGAGGATCGCGCGCTTGCTGTAATGATTATAGTCGGTCGCGGTGTCGCCCGCGAGCCGCCACATCGTATCGGCGCTGCGCCAGCCAAGCTTGGTCGCGAACGGCACATTGGTGGGCAGCGCCAGCAGTGCGAGCGCACGGCGCAGCGATTCGCGGTCGGGCGCCAAAAGGTCGATGCGGGTTTCGACGAGGGTGGTGATGCGCTCGCGGATCTTGAGCGCCGCCAGCTTTTCGGCGGGCCACTTCGCCGCCATGCGCGCATCGATGTCGGCGAACCAGGCATCGACCATGTCGCGCCCGCCGCCCGGGAAGGCGAGGCGCGCGACGTCGGGATCGACCGCGACGCGGCGTGCAGCGTCGGCGAGTGCAGCGGCGCTGAAGCCGTCGAACGCCGCCGATTGCGCGATCAGCGGCGCGAGCGCGGCGCGAATCTCGTCGAGGGTCGGATCGGCGGGAAGGATCGAGGCCATAGCCATCAGATAGGCGCGGCGCGGCGGTTCGGCAACCGGATCAGCACCAGCGCCGCACCGACCATCATGCCGCCGAAAATGTCGAGCGGGCCGAGCAGCTCGCCGAACGCCAGCCAGCCTGCCAGCGCCGCGACCGCCGGTTGGACGAGCAAGGTCAGCCCGATGACGAGCGGCGAGAAGCGCGGCAAGGACCAGGTGATCAGCCCCTGCCCGATGATCTGGCTGGTCAGCGCGAGCAGGATCAGCGGGGTCCAGTTTTGCGGCATGATCGTCTCGCCCAGCGCAAAGGCGGTGCCGAGCAGGATCGGGACACAGACGAGCGATGAAATGCCCAGCGCGGTCCAGGGTTCGAGCGTCCCGCGCACGCGCTGCATCAGAATGACATAGCCGGTGTAAAGCACGCCCGCGAGCAGGCTGAGCAGGTCGCCGACCAGATAGGCGGGCGACAATTCGTAACTTTGCCCCATGAGCAGCGCCGATCCGGCAAAGGCGAGCAGGATCGCCAGCGCCTGCCACCCGCGCGGCCAGCGGCGCGCGAGGAAAATGCCCCAGAGCACCAAAAGGATGCTGGCGCAATTGCCGAATAAGGTCGCGTTGGCGACCTTGGTCTGGAGGATGCCGATATGCCAGGCGACGAGGTCGAGCGCGAAAAAAATGCCTGCGGCGCTGGCAACCACGATGGCGTTTCGCGGCGGCAGCCGCCCGCCGCTTTCGCGCCACGCCAGCGCGAGCAGGAAGGGCAGCGCGATCGCCATGCGCCAGAAAGCCGACGCGGTCGGTCCGGTGTCGGCGAGGCGGACGAACAGCGCGCCGACCGACAGCGAGATATTGCCCGCGAGCAGCGCCAGAAACGCCCAGCGCCCCGCAAACGGGAGCGGGCGTTCATCCGCGTCGAGGCTTTCGATCTTGGCTGTCATTTAGATTTTCTTTTGATACTG
Organism: Sphingopyxis sp.; assembly: GCA_026125835.1. Lineage (GTDB taxonomy): Bacteria > Pseudomonadota > Alphaproteobacteria > Sphingomonadales > Sphingomonadaceae > Sphingopyxis. The sequence continues at coordinate 5,335 of JAHCKJ010000036.1, read as the reverse complement.
ACCATTGTGCAGGCAGTGCGGCGTCCATAGCTTTGCGGGCCATAGCGGCGGCCCGATCGGTCGTCGCGCTGAATTTGGAATGTGGAGGATTTATGGCCGTATCGCTTTTCGACCCGATCAAGCTGGGCGCCATCGAGGCACCGAACCGCATCATCATGGCGCCGCTGACCCGCGGCCGCGCCGGGCCGGGCTTTGTCCCCAACGAACTGGCGGTTGAATATTATCGCCAGCGCGCTTCGGCCGGACTGATCATTTCGGAAGCGACCGGCATTTCGCAGGAAGGGCTGGGCTGGCCGTCGGCTCCCGGCCTGTGGACCGATGCGCAGGTCGAAGGCTGGAAGCCGGTGACCGATGCCGTCCATGCCGCGGGCGGGCGGATCATCGCGCAGCTGTGGCACATGGGCCGCCTTGTCCATTCGGTGTTCAACGACGGCAAGCCGCCGGTGTCGGCGTCGGCCACCGTCGGCGCCGGGCGGGCGCATACCCCGGTCGGCCGCCGCGATCTGGAAGTCGCGCGCCCGCTGGAACTGAACGAGATCCCCCGCGTGATCGCCGATTATGTCCACGCCGCCGAAAATGCCAAAAAAGCGGGGTTTGACGGGGTCCAGCTGCACGGCGCCAACGGCTATCTGATCGACCAGTTTTTGCGCGACAATTCGAACCTGCGCGACGATGATTATGGCGGCCCGGTCGAAAACCGCATCCGCCTGTTGCGCGAAGTGACCGAAGCGCTGACCGGCGTCTGGGGCGCCGACCGCGTGTCGGTGCGCCTGTCGCCGAACGGCGAGACGCAGGGCGTCGATGACAGCAATCCGGAGCCGTTGTTCACGGCGGCCGCCGGGGCGCTCGACGCGCTTGGTATCGGCTTCCTCGAACTGCGCGAACCCGGCCCCGACGGGACGTTCGGCAACACCGATGTTCCGAAGCAGTCGCCCGCGATTCGCAAGGTGTTCAAAGGCCCGCTGATCCTCACCAGCGATTATGATGTGGCAAAGGCGGAGGCGGCGCTGGCGAGCGGAGTGGCGGAAGCGATCGCCTTTGGCCGTCCGTTTATCGGCAACCCCGATCTGGTCGAGCGGATCAAGAGCGGGGCACCGTGGGCCGCCGACAATCCGCAAACCTGGTATTCGCCGGGCGCCGAAGGGTACACCGACTATCCGGCGCTGGTGGACGCATAATTTACATCGTCGCCCCCGCGAAGGCGGCGGCCGCTATCGGTTTTCGCAACGAGGCGGAATGAGGCTCACAACGGCCCCCGCCTCCGCGGGGGGCGACGATCAATTTCTCTCCGCAATCGCCTTGTCGACGATCCCGGCGCCCAGCGGACCGAGGATATTGCTGCCGAAACGGAACAGCAGGAAAGCGCCGACAAACAGCAGGAAGGGCTGGATAATCAGCGCGACGATGACGGCGGTCAGCAGCACGAAAAACAGCGTCGCGAATCCGCCGCTCAGCGTCTGCTGACCTTTGGGGCCAAGCTCGATCGTGCGCGGCCCCTTGGCATCCCACCATTTGCCGGTGACGATCGTCTTGCGACCGCCGCTTTGCGGTGGCGCTCGGTCGGGGATGCGCGCGGGCGCTGGAGCAGTATCGGATTTCGGCGCTGGCCGGTCTTTCGGCGCGGTGGCCCAGGGCCGCTTGCCCGGTTCGGCCGTCGCGGCGGTAATGCGCGGCTTGGCGGGGGCGGGATTCGGCACCGGGGGCTGGTTCGGCGCGGGTCGCGCGCTCAGTCCCGATTCGGAGCGCGCCGCGGCCGACAAATCGGGCGCGGTGCTGGCGCGGCCGGGCCGGGCCGGTTCGATGCCTAGCCGGCGATCGTGAATTTCCATCCGCTCGGCGGCGGTTAGCGGAACCTGACCGGTTTCGCGATCGATCACCACCAGCCGCCCGCCGCGCTCGACGACGGAAAAACGGCTGGGGGGCGGGCGATCAACCAATGCCGAACTGTTCCTTCAGCGCGAGCATGGCGAGCGCGGCCTTGGCCGCTTCGCCGCCCTTATCCTTGCGCGTCTTGTCGGCGCGCGCAAGCGCCTGTTCTTCATTCTCGACGGTCAAAATGCCGTTGCCGATCGCCAGCCCGTCGAGGGTCAGCGCCATGATGCCGCGCGCACTTTCGTTCGACACGACCTCGAAATGATAGGTTTCGCCGCGGATGACGACGCCGAGCGCGACATAGGCGTCAAAGCGGCCGGTGTCGGCGGCGAGCGAGATCGCCGCGGGAATTTCGAGCGCGCCGGGGACGGTCACCGTCTCGTGGCTGTGTCCTTCGGCCTCGAGCGCGCTGCGCACGCCGTCGATCAGCATGTCGTTGAGGTGCGAATAAAAACGGGCTTCGACGATCAGGACGTGCGCCATGTCATGCTTCTCCGGGGATCGAGCGTTCGCCGACGACCGACAGGCCATAGCCCTCCAGCCCGACGAGATTATTGTGCGAGGGCGTCAGCAGCTCCATCGCATGGACACCAAGATCGGCCAGGATCTGGGCGCCGATGCCATAGGTGCGAAGGTCCATGCCGCCTGACGGCGGCGGAGTCTCCTCGGCCGCCGCCGATCCGGGCAAGGGGCGCATCAGCATGACGATGACCCCCGACCCAGCCTCGCCAATCGCTTCCATCGAGCGTTGCAGGCGGCGCTTCTTCGGTCCCGGGCGCCCCATGATGTCGTCAAAGATTGACACCGGGTGCATGCGCACCAGTGTCACGCCATCGGGATCGACTGCGCCCTTTTGCAGCACCAGATTGACGCTGCCGTCGATCTTGTTGCGATAGGATTTGAGCCGCCAGTCGCCGCCATAATCCGATTCGAACGGCTCGTCCGACACGCATTCGACCAGCCGGTCGTTGCGGTGGCGATAGGCGATCAGGTCGGCGATCGTCCCGATCTTCAGCCCGTGGCGCCGCGCGAAGGGAATGAGGTCGTCGAGCCGCGCCATCGACCCGTCGTCGTTCATGATCTCGCAGATCACCCCCGACGGGTTGAGCCCCGCGAGCCGCGCGATATCGACCGACGCCTCGGTATGCCCGGCGCGCACCAGCACGCCGCCATCGCGCGCGATCAGCGGAAAGACGTGACCGGGGGTGACGATGTCGTCGCGGCCCTTCGATGCGTCGATCGCGACCGACACGGTGCGCGCGCGGTCGGCGGCCGAAATGCCGGTGGTCACACCCTCGCGCGCCTCGATCGAGGTGGTGAAGGCGGTTTCGTGGCGGGTGCCGTTCGCGCGGCTCATCAGTTCGAGCCCAAGCTGGTCGACGCGCGCGCGGGTCAGCGTCAGGCAGATCAGCCCGCGGCCGTGCGTCGCCATGAAATTCACCGCGTCGGGGGTCGCCATCTGCGCCGGGATGACCAGATCGCCCTCATTCTCGCGGTCCTCGTCGTCGACCAGGATGAACATGCGGCCGTTGCGCGCCTCGGCGATAATCTCTTCGGGCGTCGCCATCGGCGACAGGTCGCTGCCGTGCGCCAGCCAGTTTTCCAGTTTGCGCAGCGTTTCGGCGGTGGGGTTCCAGCCGGGCGATTCGAGGTCGCGCAGGCTGTTGGCGTGCAGCCCCGCCGCGCGGGCAAGGCCCGACCGCGACATGCTGCCGTCGTCGACGATGGCGCGGATGCGCTCGATAAGCTGTGTGGACATGCGACCGATGTTTCACATCATAATGTGATTGTCAACCAAATTATCACATTGAACTGGTCAACCCGGCCCGATGCTGGGCCCCAATTCGCGGATCGGTGCATCATTTTTGGCATCGAGCAGGGCAATGATCTGTCCGGTGCGGTCGTCGCGCTTCGCATAATCGCGCGCCGACATGCCCGCGACATGGTCGGCGCGGTCGGGATTGGCGCCGCGCCGGACGAGCAGCCGCACCATTGCGACATTCTTGGTCTGCACCGCCAGGATCAGCGCCGTTTCGCCGCGTCGGTTCGCCTGGTCGACCGGCGCCCTGGCATCGAGCAGTTCCTCTGCGCCATCGGTAAAGTTCAGCAGCGCGGCGTGCATCAGCGGTGTCATGCCCTGCCGGTCGGCCAGCGCCGGGTCGGCCCCCTTGGCGAGCAGAAAGCGCAGCCAGGTCGTGTCGCGCCGCTTCGCAACGATCGCGAGCGCGGTTTCGCCGCGGTCGGGGTGGCGGCTGTTGATGAGCGTCGAATCGTCCTGCAACGCCTCGGTCGCCTTGGTCCCGTCGCGCGCCTCGACCGCCTGCAGAAAGGCATAACCGCCGCGAAACTGCCCCTGCGCCGGACCGGGAAGCGCCGCGGCGGTGGCGATGCAAGCGAGCATAAAGGCGAGGCGGAACGGGGGGCGACGGACCATGTGCAATCACTCGTGTCGGATTCCGTCGCGGCGTGGCGACGAGAATGGTTGATTTTCGCGGGTTAGCCGACCAAGGCTGGCCGCATGATGAATATCGCGAATATCGGACAAAAGCTGGTCCGCGCAAGCCTGATCCTCTCGCTCGGCGCGATGGCGACGGCGTGCAACCCGCCCGCGGACGCGCCCGCCGCGACGCCGCCGCTCGAAGGTGCGCGGATCGGCGGCCCCTTCACGCTGACCGACCAGAATGGCAACACCGTCCGCGACACCGACTTTGCAGGACAATATCGCCTGATCTATTTCGGCTACAGTTTTTGCCCCGATATCTGCCCCGTCGATCTGCAGAAACTGATGCGCGGGCTGGCGCAGTTCGAAAAGGCCGACCCGGCGCGCGGCGCCAAAATCGCGCCGCTGTTCATCACCGTCGATCCGGCGCGTGATACGCCCGAAGCGTTGAAGCCGTTTGTGGCGCGCTATCATCCGCGTCTGCTGGGGCTGACCGGCACGCCCGACCAGATCGCCGCGGTCGCCAAGGCCTATGTCGTCACCTATCACAAGGTCGACGGGTCGGCGCCCGACCGCTATCTCATGGCGCACAGCCAGCTCGCCTTTCTGATGGATCCGGCGGGCAAGCCGCTGGCGCTGTTGCCGCTCGACGATCCGTCGACCGACGCCGACGAAGGCGCGCCCGACAAAGTCGCCGCCGAGCTGGCGAAGTGGGTGAAATGACCGTGACGACGGCGCACCCCTTTTGGGAGGCGCCGCTCGCCAGCCTCGACGCCGGTCAATGGGAAGCGCTGTGCGACGGCTGCGGCAAATGCTGTCTCCACAAGCTGGAGGACGAGGACACCGGCCGCATCTATCCGACCAATGTCGCATGCCGCCTGCTCGATCTGTCGACCGCTCGCTGCAACGATTACAAGCATCGCCGCCGCCATGTTCCCGATTGCCTGACGCTGACGCAATCGAAGGTCGACGATCTGGAATGGCTGCCGCAGACCTGCGCCTATCGGCTGCGCGCCGAAGGCG
>JAHCKJ010000359.1 GCA_026125835.1 Sphingopyxis sp. | reverse complement strand
CCGTCGCGGGTGCGCAGGCGAACGCTCTGCCCGATCCGGTGCCCGAAGAGGTCAAGGAAGAGCGCTTCCAGCGGATCATGGCAAAAACCGCCGCGATCAGCGCCACCAAGCTGGAGGCCAAAATCGGCCGCACTATGCCGGTGATCATCGACGAGGTTGGTGAGGCCGACGAGGACGGCAGCATCGGCGCCACCGGCCGCAGCCAGGCCGACGCCCCCGAAATCGACGGCCACGTCTATCTCCGCGACGTCGCTGCGACCTTGAAAGCGGGTGATATCGTCGACGTCGAAATCGAGGACGCCGACGAGCATGACCTGTTCGGGGTCACCCGCGCCTGAACCGGAAATTATTGGAACAACCTTTACCGGCTGGTGTTACCATGAAGGCGTTAATCGGGGGCTGAGACATGCGGGCGATCACATCACTGGCCGTTGGCATCGCGGCGGCATCGCTGTTGGCGGCCTGCGACCGCAAGGTCGCTGTCGATCCGCCACCGCGATCGACCGATAAAGCCCCCTCACCCACGCAAAAATCGCTGATCGCGGTGCCGATCAACGCCGACACCACCGCGCTTAAACAGGCGCTCGAACGCGCGGTGCCAAGGACGCTGTGGACGATCAACCGGCGCGAGCGCGCGTGCGTGAAGCCGCAGCAGGTCAAAGTGTTCGGCAAGGAGGTCAAGGTCACGCCGCCGATCGCCTGCACCATCGTCGGGCGCGTCACCCGCGGGCCGCTGCGCCTGCGCGGCGAAGGCGCCGAAAGTCTTGTCGATGTGCCGCTGACCGCCACGCGCGCGGCTCGCGCCGACGGCGGGGTGCTGAAGGGCGAGACCGCGACCGGTGCCGCAATGGCGCATGCGCGGGTCAAGATCGACATCACCCCCGACTGGCGCACCCGCGGCACGGCGCGGATCAGCTATGGCTGGACCAAGGCACCGGGGATCGACTTCCTCGGCCAACGGATCACCTTTACCGACGAGGCTGATGCCAGGCTGCAGCCCGTCGTGCGCGACGTCGAGCGCGAGGTTAACCGGGAAATCGCGCGGATCGACATTCGCAGACAGGTGTCGGACGTCTGGCGACAGAGCTTCACCGCACTCGAACTCAATCGCGAAAACCCGCCGGTGTGGATACGCGTGACGCCGCAGCGCATCCTGTACGGCGGCTATCGGATGGAGGGGCAGCAGATGCGCCTGAACCTGGGGCTGGAGGCGATTACCGAAACCTTTGTTTCGGACCGCCCCGCCGATCCCGCCCCGACGCCCTTGCCGAACATGGTCCGCGAAAAGCCGACGCCCCACTTTGACGTGCGGGTGCCGGTGCTCGCCGACTATGCGCAGTTGCAACCCGTCGTCGACCGCGCGCTGCTGAAACGGTCGGCGCGGCCGTTCGACCTGCCCGAACTTGGCCCGATGACGGTCAAGTTCGGCAAATCGACCATCTATGGCGCGCGGGGCGGGCGGATCGCGGTCGGGGTCGATGTCGAGGCGCGGTTGGCCGGTCGCGGCGGCGAGCCGACGCGCGGCCGCATCTGGATGAGCGCGGTGCCCAACAACAAACCCGGCTCCGCCGAGGTCCATTTCACCGATCTGTCGATCAACGGCGACACCGACGGGGTAGGCGGCGATCTGCTCATCACGCTCGGCCGCAGTCCCGGTTTCGCACCGCTGATCGCCGATGCCTTGACCCAGAATTTCACCCGCGACCTGGGCGAGCTGCAAGGCAAGATCAAGCGCGCGGTGGACCAGCGGCGCGAAGGCGCGTTTCTGATCCGCACCCGGGTCGATGGTTTCGAAATTGGGCAGATCAAGGCCTATGGCAACGGCCTGTATCTGCCAGTACGGATGGTCGGCGGCGCGAGCGTCGATTACCGCCCGGCTCGCTAGGGTCAGGACCCATTAATTCCGCGTT
>JAHCKJ010000358.1 GCA_026125835.1 Sphingopyxis sp. | reverse complement strand
TTTCTGCCTGCCCGCCCGGTGATCGCGGTCGATGCCCGCGGCCATGGCCGTTCGGGCGGGGTCGATGGCCCGCTAACCTATGACCGGATGGCCGACGACACCGCCGCGGTGCTTGCCAAGCTGGGCGTGAAAAAGGTCGATGTGCTGGGCTATTCAATGGGGGGCACCACCGCGATCCGCCTCGCGCTGAAGCACCCCGACAAGGTCGGCAAGCAAGTCATCCTGTCGGCAACCTCGCGCCTCGACGGCTTGTATCCCGAAGTGCTCGCGACCATCGCCACACTGACCCCCGAAATCTTTGCCGGCAGCCCGATGGAGAAGGAATATAAGAGACTGTCGCCCGAGCCGAACGGTTTTCCCAAGCTGCTCGCGAACATCAAGGCGCTCGACGCGGCCCCGTACAACTGGTCCGACGAGGATGTCCGCAAGATCCCGGGCAAGACGATGGTGATCATCGGCGATGCCGACGGCGTCACGCTCGAGCATGCAATCGCGCTGTTCAAGCTGCGCGGCGGCGGCGACATTGCGGCGGCGACGCAGGGCTTCATCACCCAAGCGCCCAAGGCGCGCCTCGCGATCCTGCCCGCCACGTCGCACATCGGCGTGCTGGCCGAGGCGACCGCGATCGCCGCGATGACCGACGCATTTCTGGATGACCGCATCGCCCCGATGCCGCCCGGTTTTTTCTGACCCCCGTCCGCCCCCCAAGGAGAACTCCCATGCCGATCAATCCCGACGCCGCCATTGTCATCACCGCCTTCGACTGGGTGCCCGATTTCGCGCGCGGCTTTGTCCGTGACCTTCGCCCGCGCTGGGCCTGCGAGGAGATCGGGCTCGATTATGCCGAGGAACTGATCAGCGCGGTCAATCGCCCCGCCGATCATTACCGCCTGCAACCCTGGGGCCAGGTGCCGGTGCTGCGCGACGGCGATGTCACGCTGTTCGAGAGCGGCGCGATCATGCTGCATCTGGCGGCGAAGGATGCGCGGTTGCTGCCGACCGGGGCGCAGGCGCGCGCCGATGCGACCGCCTGGGTGTTCGCGGCGCTGAACAGCGTCGAGCCGATGATGTTCGAGCTGGGCAATGTCGACATATTCGCGAAGGACGAGGAATGGGCGAAGCTGCGCCGCCCCAGCCTGATCGACTTCATCCGCACCCGCTTTGGCCGCCTGTCCGATGCGCTGGGCGACAAACCCTATCTGCTCGGCGATTTCAGCATCGCCGACATCGCGATGGCGACGGTGCTGCGCGAAGCGGTCGAGGCGGGACTGATCGCCGAATATCCCCGACTGGCCGCCTATCTCGATCGCTGCACGGGCCGTCCGGCCTTCCAGCGCGCGATGGCCGCGCAACTGGCATCCTTCAAAGAAGAGCCGGTTACGGCCTGAATTTCCTACCCCCCTAAGGAGAGACAAGATGACCTATGTCGAAGGATTTGTCGTGGCGGTGCCGACCGCCAACAAGGAAGCGTATCGCAAACATGCCGCCGATGCCGCGCCGCTGTTCAAGGAGTTCGGCGTGGCGCGGATGGTCGAAGCATGGGGCGACGACGTCCCCGACGGCAAGGTCAACGACCTGAAGGGCGCGGTGCAGGCGAAGGCCGACGAGACCGTCGTGTTCAGCTGGTTCGAATATCCCGACAGGGCGACACGCGACGCCGCAAATGAGAAGATGATGAGCGACCCGCGCATGGCGGCGATGGGCGGCGAAATGCCGTTCGACGGCAAGCGGATGATCATCGGCGGCTTCGATTCGATCGTCGACGATCGCGCGGGCGGCGCGATGGGTTATGCCGATGGTTATGTCCTGCCCGTGCCGGACGGCAACAAGGACGCCTATCGCGCGCTCGCCGAAATGGCATCGCAGGTGTTCCGCGACCATGGCGCGACGCGCGTCGTCGAGGCGTGGGGCG
>JAHCKJ010000357.1 GCA_026125835.1 Sphingopyxis sp. | reverse complement strand
ATGCCACGCGCAACGACCGCGGCATGGCTGGTCATCCCGCCGCGCGCCGTCAAAATACCCTTGGCGGCGTGCATGCCGTGAATGTCTTCGGGGCTGGTTTCGACGCGCACAAGAATCACCGCCTCGCCCATTTCAGCGGCCTTTTCAGCCGCGTCGGCGGTGAACATGATCTTGCCCGACGCGGCGCCGGGGCTGGCGGGCAGTCCCTTGGTCAGCACGTCGCGCGGCGCACCGGGATCGAGCGTCGGGTGGAGCAACTGGTCGAGCGCGCCGGGATCGACGCGGCCTACCGCTTCCTCCTCGGTGATCAGCCCCTCGGCCGCCATATCGACCGCGATCTTCAATGCCGCCTTCGCGGTGCGCTTGCCCGACCGCGTTTGCAACATCCAGAGCGTGCCGCGTTCGACGGTGAACTCGATGTCCTGCATGTCGCGGTAATGGGTTTCGAGGGTGTCGAACACGCGGCCCAGCTCGCCGAAGGTTTCGGGCATCGCCTCTTCCATCGACAGCGGCTTCGCGCCCGCCTTTTCGCGCGCCGCCTTGGTCAGATATTGCGGGGTCCGGATGCCCGCGACGACATCTTCACCTTGGGCATTGATCAACCATTCGCCGTACCAGGCGCGCTCGCCCGTCGCGGGGTCGCGGGTGAAGGCGACGCCGGTCGCCGAGGTGTCGCCCATATTGCCGAACACCATCGCCTGCACATTGACCGCGGTGCCCCATTCGGCGGGGATCGAATTGAGGCGGCGATAGACTTTCGCGCGGTCGCTTTCCCAGCTGGCGAACACCGCGCCGACCGCGCCCCACAGCTGATCATTCGGATCCTGCGGGAACGGCGCCCCGGTCTCGCGCTCGACGATTGCCTGATATTGCTTGACCAGCGCCTGCCAGTCTTCGGCCGACATTTCGGTGTCGAGATAGAAGCCGCGGTCTTCCTTGGCGATTTCCAGCGCTTCCTCGAACTCGGCATGGTCGAGGCCCATGACGACATCGGCGTACATCTGGACGAAGCGGCGATAGCTGTCCCACGCGAAACGCGGGTCGCCCGACGCTTCGGACAGCCCGAGGACGGTCTTGTCGTTGAGCCCCAGGTTGAGGACGGTGTCCATCATCCCCGGCATCGACACCCGCGCGCCCGAACGGACCGACACGAGCAGCGGATCGGCGGGGTCGCCGAACTTTTTGCCCGTGATTCCTTCGATATGGGTGACCCCTGCGGTCACCTGTTCGATCAGGCCCGCGGGGAATTGTTCGCCATGGGCGTAATAAGCGGTGCAGACGTCGGTGGTGATGATCAGGCCCGGCGGCACCGGCAGGCCGATCGAGGCCATTTCGGCCAGGTTCGACCCCTTGCCGCCCAGCAATTCCTTCGAACGCTCGGCCGTCGTGGCCGCGCCGCCGAACAAATGCACCATCTTCGTCATGTCTTGCTCCTGCTGCCCCGGGGAGGAGGTTGCGGCTGGATAGGGTTGGTAACGCCTGTCGTCGATTCAGATTTACTTCGTTCGTTATAAGCGAACCACCCCTGCCCCGTTTGTGTCGAGCGAAGTCGAGACACGATCTTATTTGCTCGCGGCGTCAAGGTGTCTCGACCCTTCGACTAGCTCAGGACAGGCTTCGCTCGACACGAACGGGAATGGAAGGTCGGTTTACCCCTCGATCTTCGAGAAATCGGCCACGCCATGCACCGCGCCGGTAAATCGGGCGAGCAGTCCGAGCCGATAGGCGCGCACCGCTTCGTCGGGATCGTTGACCATCACGCCATCGAAAAACGCATCGATGGGCGCACGGAGCGACGCGAGTGCGGCCATGGCGTCGGTGAAGCGTTCCTCGGCGACCGCGGCGGCGGCAGCGGGTTCGGCGGCGTCGAGGGCGGCGAGGAGCGCCTGATCCACAACCGTCGCCCCCGCGAAGGCGGGGGCCGCCATCGTTG
>JAHCKJ010000356.1 GCA_026125835.1 Sphingopyxis sp. | reverse complement strand
CCAGGCGTAGCAGCGGAACCCGGCGCGGCGCAGGTCGACGCGCAGCCCCCGCGTCGCCCAGTCGCCCGACAGAAATCCGGGCAGCACCATCACGGGGGGATGGTCGCTGTCGGGATTGGGTTCGGGCGCCATCGGGCGGACCCGGCCCCACAACGCGCGGGCGAGCGAGCGCGCCTCGCGCCAGAGCAGCCCCGCCGGGGGCGGCGCGTCGGGATCGGGGATCTGCGCCGGCCATTCGGTGCGCCGGCTGAGCATCTGGCGGATCATTGCTGGCCCGGTGTCGTCCCTTCCCGCAGCAATCAGCGCTTGGGTTCGAGCTTGACCAGCTTGCCGTCGCTGCCGTCGGTGAGCAGCCAGACGGTGCCGTCGCCCGCGACCTCGACCTCGCGGATGCGGGTTCCGAAATCCCAGCGGTCGGCCTTGCGCAGCCGGTCGCCGTCGATGCCGGCGCGCACCAACCCTTCGCCCGACAGCGCCCCCATCAAAAGGCTGTTCTTCCAGCCCGGGTACAGGTCGCCGCCGTACCAGGCGAGCCCGGCAGGCGAGACGGCGGGGTTCCACCAGAGCTTGGGCGCCGCAAATTCGGGGCGGGTTGGATGGTCGGGGATGGCAGTGCCATTATAATGGTCGCCGTTCGATACCATCGGCCAGCCATAGTTGGCACCGCGTTCGACCAGATTGATCTCGTCACCGTGGCGCGGCCCCATTTCCTGGTTCCACAGCTTGCCCGCGCCGTCAAAGGTCAGGCCCAGAATGTTGCGGTGGCCCAGCGACCAGATCTGCGCCGTGACCCCGCCCATTTCGGCAAAGGGATTGTCATCGGGAATGCTGCCGTCCGGTTTCAGCCGGACGATCTTGCCCAGCGTGCCGCCCATATCCTGCGCGGGCTCCATCTTTTGGCGGTCGCCCGAGCCAATGAACAGATATTGCCCGTCGGGCGAAAATGCCAGCCGGTGCGAATAATGGCCGCGCCCGGTCACTTTCGGTGCCTGCCGCCAGATGACCTCGAGCCCTTCGATGCGCGGGGCATCGCCCTGTACCAGCCGCGCCTTGCCGACCACCGCGCCCGCGGTATCACCGTCGCCGCTTTCGGCCCAGCTGAGGTAAATCATACCGCTGCTCGCGAAGTCGGGCGCCAGCACGACATCGCCCAGGCCACCCTGGCCGCCGTAGGCTACTGTGGGGACCCCGGTGACGTCCAGCGTCGACCCGCCCTCACGCCACAATTTCAGCTTGCCCGATTTTTCGGTCACCAGCGCCGTTTGTGTTCCGGGCAGGAACACCATCGCCCAGGGCTCGTTGAAGCTCGCCATTTCGCGCACGGTGAAAGGCGCTGCGGCAAGCGGCGTCGCGGGATGGTCGCCCGACGTGTCGAGCGCGGAGGCATCGGCTTGCTGGCCGGTAGCGGTGCCGGTGTTTGCAGAACAGGCGCTGGCGACCAGGGCGGTGGACAGGGCGAGGAACGACAGGCTTTTCATCGGGAAGCTCGCTTTGCTTTCAGGGGGACGGAAACAGATTCAGTCTGGCGCCACATGCCGCCAAAGTCGAGATTCCTTTGCCGAAGCAGCCACGGACTTATGCCCCGGCGTTAGCGGTTCGACGCTTCGCGCCGTGCGGTAATCGCCTCGACGCTGTCCATGATCGCATCGACCGCCTCGCTCGACGGCGGTGCGTCGGCGCGCTTCTGCGCGAACTGGCCGCGGTTCATAATTTCCTCAAGCGCTGCGCGGGCGCGCGACACGCGGCTTTTCATCGTGCCGAGCGCGCAGTCGCAGATGCTTGCTGCCTCTTCGTACGACATGCCGCCCGCTCCGACGAGGATCAAAGCCTCGCGCTGGTCCTGCGGCAATTCCATCAACCCGCGCTGCAGGTCGGCCATCTCGCTGCTTTCTTCCTGATTGGCGGCGATCGACATTGTGCGTTCGACCGCCGTCTCGTCA
>JAHCKJ010000355.1 GCA_026125835.1 Sphingopyxis sp. | reverse complement strand
GCATCAACGTCGGCGGCAACCGGTTGACGATGGCCGATTTGCGTGCGGCGTTCGAGGCCGAGGGCTTTGCCGACGTCGAAACCGTGGTAGCGAGCGGCAATGTCATTTTTTCCCACCCCGCGCGGCCGACGCGCGGGCTGGAGGAGAAGCTGACGCTGATGGTCGCCGACCGGTTCGACATGGATTGCGCGGCGCTGGTGCGCAGCCGCGACGAACTGGCCGCGGCGATCGCCGACAATCCGTTCGCGGGAACCAATGAGGACAAGTTCGTCCATACGATGTTCCTGGATGGCCAGCCGACGCAGGCGCAGTTCGACGCCCTGGCCGCCGACAAGTGGATCCGGCCGAACGAACGGATCGCGCCGGGCGACCGGGCGCTGTATATCGATTATGGCGACGGCGCCGGCGACAGCAAATTGACCGCGCGGATGATCGAGCGGCGGCTGGAGCATAAGGGCACCGCGCGCAACATGCGCTCGATCGCGCGGATCGTCGCGAAGCTGGACGAATTGGAGAAGGGTGCGGCATGAAGGCGGCAGAAACCAAGGGGCCATCGGTTCGCGTGCTGCGCGTCGGCGAGCAGGTGCGCCACATCCTGTCGGAGATTATCGCGCGCGGCGATGTCCATGACGATGTGCTGACGAAGCAACCGGTGAGCATCACCGAAGTGCGCATGTCGCCCGACCTGCGCCACGCGACGGTGTTCGTCAAATCGCTGCTGGGCAAGGACGAGGAGGCGGTGCTGAAAGCGCTGCGCACCAACACCGCCTGGCTGCAAAAGAGCGTCGCGGAGCGGATGGCGATGAAATATGCCGCGAAGCTGAAATTCCTCGCCGACGAAAGTTTCGACGAGGCGAGCCATATCGAAAAATTGCTGCGCGATCCGAAGGTTGCACGCGATCTGGCGGGCGGCGAGGGCGAATAATACACTGCACCTTTAGCACAGATATAACCATATAGGTTATTATGCTTGACATCGTCACGCTGATGTGGCACAAATCGTACATCATGAAGAATTGCGAGTCGGGCCGGTGGCCTTCCGTTTGGCGGGAGGCTGTTCCGGCCCGGCTGGCGTTTGTGAAAGGATGATCGATGGCGCAGATCGGCAAGGCGGCGACCCGCGATGCGCGCGGCGTGCGTCCGGGGGCAGCGCAGATGACGCAGTTTCTGGAAGCGCTGGCCGAATCGTCGAACGTCGCGGCGTCGGCGCGCGCGGCAGGAGTGTCGGGCAACGCAATGTATCGCGAGCGGCGACGCAATGCGGGGTTTGCGGCGCGTTGGCACGAGGCGCTGTGCGAAGGCTTTGCGCGGCTGGAGGCCGAATTGCTGTCCGAGGCGCTGGTGGCGCCGAGCGGCAATGTGAAGGAGGCGACGCTGAAATCGCGGGCGCAGAAATACCGGCTGGGGCTGGCGTTGCTGGCAGCACACCGGGCGGCGGTGCGCGGCGCGAAATTGCCGGGTGGCGGCGCGCCGGCGCGCGGGAGCGCGAAGGATCGGCTGCGCGCCAAGCTGGATGACATCCGCGCCAACGCCGCCGCCGAGCGCGGCGAACCGGGCGACGGTTTTTGAAGTGCCTGACCGACGTTTGCGACCTGCCGGACAAGGAGTATGACGCCTGGTTCAAGCGGCTTCGCGAGGATCGATATGAAAAGCTGCTGACCGACTGGTCGTGGTGGCGGCGCGACGACCAGCAACCTCCTGCGGGCGACTGGCATGTGTGGCTGTTGCTGGCGGGGCGCGGGTTCGGCAAGACGCGGACGGGCGCCGAATGGGTGCGCGCCTTTGCCGAGGCGAGGCCGGGGGCGCGCATCGCGCTCGTCGCGGCGTCGCTGCACGAGGCACGGCAGGTGATGGTCGAGGGCGAGAGCGGCTTGCTGGCGATCGCGCCCGATGCGCGGCGGCCCGATTATGAAAGCAGCCTGCGGCGGCTGACCTGGCCGAACGGCGCCGTGGCGACGCTCTATTCG
>JAHCKJ010000354.1 GCA_026125835.1 Sphingopyxis sp. | reverse complement strand
GCCAGAGCGTGACGTTCGACGCGGCGCTGGCGGCGAGCGACGACAGCCTTGATGCCAAGGCGGCGGTCATCGCCGACTGCTATGTCGAATGCGTGCTGCGGCAAGGCCGCGAGATTCCCGCGATTCTGGCCGCGCTGGCGGGATCGCCGGAAATGGAGCGGCTCAAGCGCGACTTTCAGCTGGGCTTCATCGAGGACTGCCGATCGACATTGGCGCCTTTCGCGGGGCCACAGGGGGTCGGGACAGCCGCTTTATGGGCAATGTTGGGAAGCGCGGAGGCGCTGTCGCATGCCGCTGCCGCGGGCGACATCGACGATGCCGAAGCCCGCGCCGAATTGCGCGCGATCATTGTGGCGATGGTGGCGCGGACCGCGACCTAATCCCGATCCATCGCCGGCGCGAGCGTCGGGTCGAGGTCGCGGGGGCGGATGAAGGCGGCGAAGCGGGCTTGCCCCGTGTCAAGATCGTGCCAGTCGGCGATGTCGAGTTCGAGCCGCGCCAGCGCCGATGTTGGCAGTTTTTCCTCGACCTCGGCGCGCAGTTCATCGCCCCCTGATTCGGGCACGAGCATCAGGATCAGATCCTCCAGCCCGGGATTATGACCCGAAATCAGCAGATGTTCGGCATCGCGGCCGGTGTCGCGGATGACGTCGATCAGCGTCGCGGCCGAGGCGAGATAGATGCGGCGGTCCCAATGCGGCTCGATCGAGCCCAAATCGGCGGCCGGCTGGAAGATGTCGAGCGTTTCGGTGACGCGCACCGCGGGCGAGGCGATGATGCGGTCGATTGGCAGTTTCTGGCGCTTCAGCCACTGGCCAATGATTTCGGCGCCGCGCTGGCCGCGTTTGTTGATTGGGCGGTCGAAATCGCGCTCGACCTGGACGTCCCAACCCGATTTGGCGTGGCGCAGGATCGTCAAAGTCTTCAAAATCTTCCCCCGCACGTTCGCGCTTATGCCGTCGTTCGCGCGCCTTGTGCCGCAAACTTATGACGGTGAAAAGGCTGGAAAGGCGGTTTTTCTGCGCTCGACGTTCGCCGCCGCGACATGATTGACCGCTTCGTCGAGCGGCAGGCGGCGGATCGGGGTGCCTTCGGGAAAGGCGCTGAGCAGGCGCGAAGGGAAGCCGGGCGAGAGCATGACGAACTGGCCGAAATCGTCGGCGCGGCGGATCAGCCGCCCGAACGCCTGCCCGATGCGGCCGCGGATGACCATATCGTCATAGGCGCTGCCGCCCTGCGCGGCGCGGCGCGCCGCGTGCAATATCGTCGGGCGCGGCCAGGGCACCCCCTCCATGATCACCTGTCGCAGCGATTCGCCGGGGACATCGACCCCGTCCCGCAGCGCATCGGTGCCGAGCAGCGAGGCGTGCGGGTCGGCGCGGAAGATGTCGACGAGCGTCCCGGTGTCGAGCGGATCGACATGCTGGGCATAGAGCGGCAGGCCCGCGCGCGCGAGGCGGTCGGCGATGCGTGCGTGGACGATACGCAGCCGCCGGATCGCGCTGAACAGCCCCAGCGCGCCGCCGCCCGACGCCTCGATCAGCCGGCTATATGCCCCGGCGAGCGCGGGCAGGTCGCCGCGCGCAAGGTCGGTGACGATGATGACCTCCGACTGGCGGGCATAGTCGAACGGGCTGGGGACCGCGAAATGCCGGACGCTGCCGTCCATGTGGCGCGCGCCGGTACGGATGTCGGCCTCGGTCCAACCCTGCGCGCCATGGCCGCTGCGCAGCGTCGCCGAGGTGACGAGAACACCCTGGGCGGGGCGATAGACGATATCGGCGATCGCGCGCGCCGGGTCGAGCCAGTGGCGATGTAGCCCGCAATCGAACTCGCGCCCGTCGTAGCGGTCGATCGCCAGCCAGTCGACAAAGTCGGGGTCGGCCGGACCGCCGACGCGCCCGAGCAGCGACAGCCAGCTACCGAGCGTATCAACGCGCGTGCCGAGGCTGTGCCGCGCCCCGTCGACGCGCGCCC
>JAHCKJ010000353.1 GCA_026125835.1 Sphingopyxis sp. | reverse complement strand
GCGCGTATCACCAGCTGGCTCCGCCGACACCATATCGCCGCGGGTCAGCTGGGCGCGGGCGATCTTCGGATCGACCTGATCGACCGGCGCGTCGAGCGCGCCGGTCGGCTGATTCACTTGCCGCTGCGCGAGTTCGACCTGCTCGCCAATCTGGCGCGCGTTCCCGGTCAGCCGATGTCGCGCGATACATTGCTGAAGGCGGTGTGGCGGATCGATTTCGACCCCGGCACGAACCGCGTCGAAGTCCATATGTCGCGGCTGCGCGCCAGGGTCGATCGCGGCTTCGACTGGCCGATGCTGCACACCGTCAAGGGGCAGGGCTATGCGTTAAGGGTGCGCCGCGATGACGCGTCCGTCTGAACGCAGGCATATCGGCCGCCTCGCTTGACCAAAAGTTTCAGCTTGCTACTCATCTTCGACATAAACAAAGCAACGATTCCCGGAGATGATGCCCGATGCACCCCTCAGTCCACGCGCGTAGCAACCCCGACAAAGCCGCGATCATCGTCGCCGAGACGGGCGAGGCGATCAGCTACGGCGAACTCGACGCCGCCTCGAACCGCGCCGCGCAGCTCTTTCGCGCGCATGGGCTGGGACATGAGGATGTCGTCGCCTTCATGCTCGACAACACCCCGCATTACTACGGCCTCACCTGGGGGGCGCAGCGTTCGGGCTTGCGCTATGTTTGCATTTCGTCGCGGCTGACGCAGGACGAAACCGACTATATCCTCGAAAATTCGGGGGCGCAGATCCTGGTCGTCTCGGCCAGTCTTGCGGACGCCGCGCAGCGGCTGACGACCGGCGTCAAGCGTTTCGCGATGGGCGGCGACATTGCGGGTTATGAAAGCTGGGAGGATGCGGTCGCCGCGATGCCCGCGACGCCGGTCGCTGACGAACGCGCCGGGGTCGACATGCTCTATTCTTCGGGAACGACGGGGCGGCCGAAGGGGGTGCGGGTGCCGTTGCCCGAAGAGCCCGCGATCGACGCGATGAACAGCCTCGTCATGCTCGCCTCGGCGGTGTTCCAGATCAATGCCGACAGCATCTATCTGTCGCCCGCGCCGCTGTATCATGCGGCGCCGCTGCGCTGGTCGATGACGATCCACCGTCTTGGCGGCACCGTCGTGCTGATGAAGAAATTCGATCCGGAGGCAGCGCTGGCGCATATCGAAAAATATCGCGTGAACTCGAGCCAGTGGGTGCCGACGCATTTTGTGCGGATGCTCAAGCTGCCCGAGGACATTCGCACCCGCTACGACACCTCGTCGTTGAAGGTCGCGATCCACGCCGCGGCGCCATGCCCGGTCCCGGTCAAGCAGGCGATGATCGACTGGTGGGGGCCGGTTCTCTTCGAATATTATGCGGGATCGGAGGGCAATGGCATGACCTTCATCTCCAGCGCCGACTGGCTGACGCACAAGGGCAGCGTCGGGCGCCCGATCCTGGGCACCGTGCATATCATGGGCGAGGATAACGAGACCGAGCTCGGCCCGAATGAGGAAGGCACGGTTTTCTTCGAAAGCGAGAATGTTTTCGAATATCATGGCGACGACGAAAAAACCGCGTCGAGCCGCAATTCGCAGGGCTGGTCGACGCTCGGCGATGTCGGCAAGCTCGACGATGAAGGCTTTCTCTACCTCACCGACCGCAAGAGCTTTATGATCATCTCTGGCGGGGTGAATATCTATCCGCAGGAAATCGAAAACCATCTCGTCACCCACCCCAGGGTCGCCGACGTTGCCGTCGTGGGCGGGCCGCATGAGGAAATGGGCGAGGAGGTGATCGCGGTCATCCAGCCCGCCGACATGGCCGAAGCGGGCGACGAACTGCGCGACGAGCTTATTGCGTACGCGCGCGAGAAACTGTCGGGGGTGAAGATCCCGCGCCGCATCGATTTCCTCGAAGCCTTGCCGCGCCACGATACCGGCAAGCTCTACAAACGCCTGCTGCGCGATCAGTATTGGGACAAGGCGAAAGCGGAG
>JAHCKJ010000352.1 GCA_026125835.1 Sphingopyxis sp. | reverse complement strand
GGTTGGTGCGATAGTTGACGTTGGCCTGCCGGATCCAGTCGTGGCGGACGCCCAGCAGCAGGCTGACATGGTCGCCGATGCCGATCAAATCCTGCGCATAAAGGCTTTCGCCGCGCAATTGTTCGAGCAGATCCTGGTTGAGCGTCGCGACCGGCTTGGGCTGGCCATAGACGGGGTTGAAGATATCGATGTCGTAGGGATTGGCCGCACTGGGGCTGAAGCGGAAAAAGATGCGGCGCTGGTCGTATCGGAAAATGTCGCCGCCAATGCGTATCTGGTGGTCCAGCCCGAGCAGCGACGTGTTGACGCTGAATTCGGTGCGCGCCGACAGATCCTGCCAGTCATAGTCATGGATGCGCAGCTGGCGACGGAGCCGCGTGCCGAAGAGCGCGCTGTTGTGCGTCGACTGGCCGCGCATCGCGCCGTCGCGATATTGCGCCCCCGCCTCGATCGCGACACCATCAGCGATGTCGACGGTCAGCGTCGCCTGATGCTGGCTGGTACGCTGGGTGATCTGTCCGTCGTTCGGTTCGCCGAGAAAGCGACGGCGCGGTAGCGCCTTGCCGTCGCCGTTTACCGCAACGACGCCGCGATCGTGCGTGAAATGCACCAGATTATATTCAAGCTGATAGAGAAAACGCACGGCCTCGATCGGTTGCCAGCCGAGCGAGGGTGCAATGAGCAGCCGGTCGCTTTTCCCGAAATCACGGAAACTATCGCCTGCCTGATAGACGCCGATTGCCCGCAGCGCGATACCGTCTGACGCCGGACCGCCCACATCGAAGCTGCCGCGCACCGTGTTGAAGCTGGCGTAGGACAATTCGCCGCTGGCGTGAAATTCGTCCCTCGGCGCCTTGGTCACGACATTGATCGATCCGCCGGGCTCGCCCTTGCCCGACAGCGCCGAGGCGGGCCCTTTGAGCACCTGGAAGCTTTCGACCGTCGCAATGTCGCGGCGCGCGTTGAAACCGCGATTGGCGGAAAAACGGTTGATGAGGAGGTCGGGTCCCTGATTGATGTCGCCCGAAAAGCCGCGGATGGCATAAGCATCCCACGCGCCGCCAAAACTGTTCTGGCGCGCCATGCCGCCTGCAAGGTCGAACAGCTGCGACAGATCGGTGAAGCCCGTGTGCTCGATCAATTCTTCACCGAGCAGGCGGACATTCTGCGGCAGCATGATCGGATCGACCTTCAGTCCGTTGATGCTGGCATTGGCCTCGCGCGATCCGGTGATGACGATTTCGGAATCGGCCGCCGATTCCTCGGCCGCCTCCCCTGCCCACGCGTTTCCTGGTGCCATCGCCGCGAACGCGCCGATCAGGCTGGCGGATAGGTAAAAGGCCGGTTTCATTCATTCCCCCAAATTTCTGCGACAGGTCGCTCGCACATCAATGATACACAATATCATCGCGCGGCCGCCTAGGCGCAGGCACCGGACGGCGTCAAGAATTAAGTTATGGTATATCGTTATATTGACTTGAATCGCATGGCTCGGCAAGAAGCGCGCTCGCCCGAACAGGAGAATGTGATGGAAACCGCCGGCCCCCTTCTCGAAATGCGCGACGTCGTCGTCGCATATGGCGCGCACCGCGTGCTGGGCGGCGTGTCGCTCAGCATCGCTGCGGGCGAGATTTATGCACTGCTCGGCGGCAATGGCGCGGGCAAGTCGACCAGCCTGTCGGCGCTGCTGGGCTTTGTGCGGCCGGTGTCAGGACATATTGCGATCGGCGGCATCGACCCTGCGGCCGACCCCGATGCGGCGCGGCGCTTGATGGCTTACCTCCCCGAAAATGTCGCGCTTTATGAACATCTGAGCGCGCGCGAAAATGCCGCCTATCTGCTCGCGCTGTCGGGGCAGCAGGCCGACGATGCCGCGATCGGCGGCGCTTTTGACGCGACCGGGCTGCAACGCGCGGCGTGGGACAAGAGGCTGGGCGGTTTTTCGAAGGGGATGCGGCAAAAGGTCGCGATCGCGATCGCGCTGCTTCGC
>JAHCKJ010000351.1 GCA_026125835.1 Sphingopyxis sp. | reverse complement strand
GCTCGCGCAGCTCGACCTCGAACACCTCCAGATTGTCGCCCGGCTTGATGTCGTTGGTGTCGGCCAGCACGACGCCGCACTCCAGGCCCGCGCGCACTTCGGCAACATCGTCCTTGAACCGGCGCAGCGACGCGATCGTCGTCGCCGAAACGATGACGTCGTCGCGGGTAAGCCGCGCATGCAGCCCCTTGCGGATCGAACCTTCCAGCACCAGCAGGCCGGCGGCCTTGTCGCGCTTGCCGGCCGGGAACACGTCCTTGACCTCGGCGCGCCCGACGACATTTTCGATGCGCTCCGGACCCAGCTCGCCCGCCATCTCCTTCGCGACATCGGCGGTCAGGTGATAGATCACGTCATAATATAGAAAGCGGACTTTTTCGCGGGCCGCGATTTCGCGCGCCTTGGCGTTGGGGCGGACGTTGAAGCCGATGATCGGCGCCTTGGTTGCCGCCGCCAGCGTCACGTCGCTTTCGGTGATCGCCCCGGCACCCGACTGGAGCACGCGGACTCGGATCTCGTCGGTCGACAGCTTGTTCAGCGCGTTGACGATCGCCTCGACGCTGCCCTGCACGTCGCCCTTCACCACCACCGGATATTCGATGACATTGGCCTTGTCGGCGAGCGCGGAGAACATGCCCTCCAGGCTGACCGGTGCCTGTGCGGTCCGCTTTTTCAGCGCCTGTTCCTGGCGATAGGCGGCGACCTCGCGGGCGCGCGCCTCATTCTCGACGACGGTCAGCGTGTCGCCCGCCATCGGCACCCCGCCCAGGCCCAGCACCTCGACCGGTATCGACGGCGTCGCTTCCTTGATCTGCTTGCCATGGTCGTCGACCAGCGCGCGGACGCGACCGCTTTCGGCGCCGCACACAAAGATGTCGCCGACCTTCAAGGTGCCGCGACGAACCAGGATCGTCGCCACCGGGCCGCGGCCCTTGTCCAGCTTCGCCTCGATCACCGTGCCTTCGGCATTGCGGTCGGGGTTGGCCTTCAGCTCCATGATCTCGGCCTGCAACGCGATCGCGTCGAGCAGCTTGTCGAGACCGGTCTTTTTCAGCGCCGACACTTCGACATTCTGGACGTCGCCGCCCATTTCCTCGACCACCAGCTCGTGCTCGAGCAGGCGTTCGCGGACGCGCTGCGGATTGGCGCCTTCCTTGTCGACCTTGTTGATCGCGACGATGATCGGCACACCCGCCGCCTTGGCATGGTTGATCGCCTCGATCGACTGCGGTTTCAGCCCGTCGTCGGCTGCCACCACCAGGATGACGATGTCGGTGACGTTGGCGCCGCGCTGGCGCATCTCGGTAAAGGCTTCGTGGCCCGGCGTGTCGAGGAAGGTGACGATGCTGCCGTCCTGCGTCTTCACCTGATAGGCGCCGATATGCTGGGTAATGCCGCCGGCCTCGCCCGCCTGCACATTCGCACCGCGCAGCGCGTCGAGCAGGCTGGTCTTGCCGTGATCGACATGGCCCATGATCGTGACCACCGGCGCGCGCGGTTTCAGCTGCGCGGCGTCGTCGACATCCTCGTCGTGGCGGATGTCGATGTCGCCCTCGCTGACGCGTTTGATCTCGTGCCCAAACTCGGTGACCAGCAGCTCGGCGGTGTCCTGGTCGATCGTCTGGTTGACCGTGACGGGCATCCCCATCTTGAACAGCGCTTTCACCAGGTCGGCGCCCTTTTCGGCCATGCGGTTCGCCAGCTCCTGCACCGTGATCGTGTCGGGAACGACGACCTCGCGGACCTGTTTCTCGCGCGGGCCGCTCGACACCATGTGCGAACGCTTTTCCTTTTCGCGCGCGCGCTTCAGCGCCGCCAGGCTGCGCGCGCGGGCGCCCTCGTCCTCGTTCAGCGCGCGGGTGACGGTCAGCTTGCCCGACTGGCGGCGGTTGTCGCCGCCGCGGTTCGCCTTGGGTTCGGGGCGCTTGGGTTCGGGGCGCTTCGGCGCCTCGACCGGGGTAAAGCGGCGCGGCGCCGGGGCGGCGGTCGCGGCGCTG
>JAHCKJ010000350.1 GCA_026125835.1 Sphingopyxis sp. | reverse complement strand
GAGCGCGACGCGGCTGACGAAATGACGCAGCCGCTCGAACTTCTGCGCCGCGCAGATCAGCCCGCCGGTGCAGCGCACATCGACCTCGCCCTCCTCGGCGACCGCCTCGCTGCCGCACACCGGGCAATGATCGGGAAAGACATAGGGGTCGCGCGGCTCGTCGCGGGTCAGATTTTCGACCACCTGCGGAATCACGTCGCCCGCGCGCTGCACGACCACCCGGTCGCCCGGACGCACGCCCAGCCGCCCGATCTCGTCGCGATTGTGCAGCGTCACATTCGACACCACGACCCCGCCGACCGTCACCGGAGTCAGCCGCCCGACCGGTGTCAATTTGCCGGTGCGCCCGACCTGGATGTCGATGGCTTCGAGGGTGGTCTGAGCGCGTTCCGCGGGAAATTTATGCGCGACCGCCCAGCGCGGCGCCTTCGCCACGAACCCCAGCCGCGCCTGCCAGTCGAGCCGGTCGACTTTATAGACGACGCCGTCGATGTCATAGGGCAGCTCGGCGCGGTCGGCTTCGATCATCCGGTAATGCGCCAGTGCCTCGGCCACATTCGCAAGCCGCTTCAACAGCGGCGACACCGGCACGCCCCACGCTGCGATGCGCTGCATCACGCCCAATTGCGTGTCGGCGGGCAGGTCGCTCACCTCGCCCCAGCCGTGCGCGAGGAAACGCAGCGGGCGCGACGCGGTGATGCTGGCATCTTTCTGGCGCAGCGACCCCGCCGCAGCGTTGCGCGGATTGGCGAACTGGCGCGCTTTTTCGGGATCGTCGGCCTCGGCGAGCAGCCGGGCATTGAGCGCGGCAAAGTCGGCCTTCGCCATATAGACCTCGCCGCGAATCTCGAACACGTCGGGGGCGTCCCCGGTCAGTTGCTGCGGAATGTCGCCGATCGTCCGCACATTGGCGGTCACATCCTCGCCGACACTGCCATCACCGCGCGTCGCCGCCTGCACCAGCACGCCCCGCTCATAACGCAGCGAGCACGACAGCCCGTCGATCTTGTCCTCGGCGGTCAACGCAACCTCCGCGTCCTCGGACAGGTTCAGGAACCGCCGCACCCGCGCCACAAATTCGGCGACATCGTCATCGGCAAACGCATTGTCGAGGCTCATCATGCGCTGCGCATGGGTGATTTTCGCAAGCGGCGAGGCCTCAACGGCAGCGCCGACTTGGCTGTTCGGGCTGTCGGCGCGGACCAGCTGCGGGAATGCTTCCTCCAGCGCATTGTTGCGGCGCACCAGCGCGTCATAATCGGCGTCCGAAATCTCCGGACTGTCATCGGCATGGTAAAGTTTGTTGTGACGCGCAATCGCTTTCGCAAGGCGCATCAGCTCGTTGGCGGCGTCGGCTTCGGACAGGGTAGAAACGTCGGTCAAATCAGTCATTCGCAATCACCAGCACATGCACCTCGCGTCGGATACGGAACCCCAGCGACTCATACAGCGCGATCGCCCCCGCATTGTCGGCATAGCTGTGCAGGAAAGGCGTTTCGCCGCGCGCCACCATCGCGCGCATCACCTGGCCGATCAGCGCCCGCGCATAGCCGCGGCCGCGGCAATCGGCCCAGGTGGCGACGCCGCTGACCTCCGCCATGCCGGGCATCAACATTCTTTGGCCCGCCATCGCGAGCAGGCGCCCCTCCTCGCGGACGCCGTAAAACGGCCCGTACAGATGCGTCTTCGGCCCCCATGGCCCGGGCTGGGCGTGGGCCGCCAGCGCCGCCATTTCGGCGGTGTCGGCATCGCCCAGCGCGACGATCGCAGGCTCTCCCTCGCGCGGTGCCGGCGGCGGCCCCTCGGCGACCATCTGGGTCAGCGCGGCGCGCTTCACTTCGCGCGTCCCCGGCGGCAACGGCCACGGGTCGCCCTCGACGATCCATAAGTCCTCGCCGGGAGGGATCAGCGCCGCCAACGCCTCCTGCGCCGCAGCGCCAGTGTCGACAGCGACGCCGAACACCCCATAGCCGCGGTCGATGCGTAGCGCGCGCGCGTCGCCCTCGGCCAGAT
>JAHCKJ010000035.1 GCA_026125835.1 Sphingopyxis sp. | reverse complement strand
TAGCTGCGGAGCACGACTTCGAGGACAAGGCAAACCGATCGTGCCCCTCCACCAGCTTCGCTGGTCCCCCTCCCCGTTCCGGGGAGGATCGGCACCGTCCGCTCCCCACCCCAAAGCGGCCCTCGCCTACCCCAGCAAGCTCTTGCTCGCCTGCTCGGTCACGTCGCGCGACAATCCCGGCTGCGCCAATATCCGTTCCAGCTCGCTCCGCATCATCGCCGCGCGCGCCTCGTCGAAGCGTTTCCAGCGGCCGAGCGGGGGGATCATCCGGGCGGCGGTTTGCGGGTTTTTCGGATCAAGCGCGATGACCAGATCGGCGATCAGACGATAGCCCGCACCATCGGCCTGATGGAACGCCGCCTGATTGCCGGTCAGCGCGCCATACAGCGACCGGACGCGGTTGGGGTTGGCCAGCGTGAAGTCGGGATGCTGCGCCAGTTCCTTGACCGCATCGACGGTATCGGCGCGCAGCGACCACGCCTGCACCTGAAACCATTTGTCGAGCACGAGCGGATTGTCGCGGTAGCGTTGATAGAAAATGTCGAGCGCCGCCACCCGTTCGTCGCTGTCGCCATGCGCCAGCGTCGCCAGCGCCGCCTGCCGTTCGGTCATGCCATCGGCGTCCGAGAAGATCCGGAACGCCAGCGCGGGAATATCGGCGATTCCGGTGGCGGCAAGATAGGCGAGCGCCACGCCGCGCAACCGGCGCCCCCCCTTGGCGGCCGGCGACAGGTCGGTCGCGGCGGGCGCCGCGTGCGACAGGATCGCACGCCATTCGCTTGCGAGCGCGACCCCGATCGCCGCCTGTAGCGCCAGTCGCTCGCGGCGGATCGCGTCGGGATCGACGGTGACCATCTGGTCGCCGATAAAGGCTTCGCTCGGCAGCAGCACCGCCTCTGCGACGAAAGCCGGATCGGTCGTGCGTCCGGCCAATGTCCCCGCAACCGCATCGATCACTGCGGCGTGATCGACCGCCTCGCCCGACACCGCGGCGACGAGCGTGTCGAGCATCAACTGCTGCAACGCTTCGTAGCGCGCGAACGGATCATCGTCGTGTGCCGCCAGCCACGCCAGTTCGCCCGCCGCACGCGCATAGTCGACGATCACCGGCGCCGAAAAGCCGCGGTTGATCGACAGCGCCGGACGCGCCGTAAAAGCGCCGAGCGCGATCCGCTGCGTGGCATCGGTCAGCGTGACCAGTGTTTCGGGCAGCGCGGCGCCGCTGCCGTCCGTGGCAAAGGCGGCGAGTTTCAGTGGCATCATCATCGGTTGTTTGTCAGTCTGGCCCGGGGTCGGCGGCACCGTCTGCTGAATGTCGAGCATCCATTCGCCGTCGTCCTGAGCCAGCGCCAGCGACAGGCGCGGCGTTCCCGCCTGGCTGTACCACAAGCGGAACTGGGTAAGGTCAATGCCCGCGCCCGCCTCGATCGCGCGGACGAAATCCTCGCACGTCGCCGCCTCGCCGTCATGGCGGTCGAAATAGCGGTCGGTGCCCTTGCGAAAGCGCTCGGGGCCGACCAGCGTCGCCATCATGCGGATGATCTCGGCGCCCTTGTTATAAATGGTCGCGGTGTAGAAGTTCGATATTTCCTGAAAGCTGTCGGGGCGGATCGGGTGCGCGAGCGGCCCGGCATCCTCGGGGAATTGCGCCGCCCGGAGCAGGCGGACGTCCTCGATCCTTTTGACCGCGGGCGAACCCATATCGGCCGAAAAACATTGATCGCGATAGACGGTGAAACCTTCTTTCAACGACAGCTGGAACCAGTCGCGGCAGGTGACGCGGTTGCCCGACCAATTGTGGAAATATTCATGCGCGACGACACCCTGCACCCCGTCATAATCGACGTCGGTCGCGGTGTCGGGGTCGGCGAGGATGTAGCGGGTGTTGAAGATGTTCAGCCCCTTGTTCTCCATCGCCCCCATGTTGAAGTCGCTGACCGCGACGATGTTGAACAGGTCGAGGTCATATTCGCGGCCATAGACGCGCTCGTCCCACGCCATGCTGTCCTTGAGCGCCTGCATCGCATGGCCGGTGCGATCGAGATCGCCGTCGCGCACCCAGATGCCGAGTTCGACCTTGCGTCCCGACATCGTCGTGAAACTGTCACGATTGACCACCAGATCGCCCGCGACCAGCGCGAACAGATAGCTCGGTTTCGGCCACGGGTCTTCCCACAGCGCCCAATGATTGCCGCCCGCGCCCTCCCCCTTGGCGATGCAATTGCCGTTCGACAGCAGGATCGGGAACGCCGCCTTGTCGCCCTCCATCCGCACCTTGTAGCGGCTGAGCACATCGGGGCGGTCGGGGTGAAAGGTGATGCGGCGGAAGCCCTCCGCCTCGCACTGGGTGCAAAGCATGCCGTTGGAGGCGTAGAGTCCCATCAGCTGGGTGTTCGCCGCGGGGTGGACCAGCGTGTCGATCTCGACCGTCGCTGCAGTCCGCTGCCCCAGATCGACGATCAGGTCGCTCCCGTCCATCCGCCAGTCGTTCCAGACCTCGCCATCGACGCGGACCGCCGCCGGGGTCAGCCCGTCGCCGCGCAGCACCAGCGGCACCGGCGTATCGGCCTGCCGCACCACCGACAGCGCCGCGGCGACGCGCGTCGCCTCGACCGCGAGCGCAAAATCGAGCGCGACGTCGGGCACCTGCCAGTCGGGCGGGCGATAATCGCCGCGGTGGATGGTGACGGGGATGGCGGGGGTGGAAGAGACGTCGGTCATGTTTCGGGTCTAGGCGCGGGGCGCGGGGCGCGCAATAAGGCGGGCGATGGGACACATGCTGATTTTCGGGCTGGGCCATGCCGCGGGTCGCCTTGCGGACCGCCTGCGCGCGCGCGGATGGGACGTGGCAGGGACGACGCGTGACGGGCGCGGTGACAGCATTGCGTTCGGCGACGAAGGCGCGGTGCTGGCGGCGTTGCGGTCGGCGACGCATATCCTGTCGTCGGTACCGCCCGCCGACGGCGCCGATCCGGTGCTGGCGCGTTATGGCGATGCGATCGCGCTCGCACCGGCGGCGTGGGTCGGCTATCTGTCCTCGACCGGCGTCTATGGCGATACGGGCGGCGCGTGGGTCGACGAGAGCGCACCGATCAGGGGGCGCCGACCCGACCGCAACGCCGCCGATGCGGCGTGGGCGGCGCTGCGCGGCCACGTGTCGGTCTTCCGCCTGCCCGGCATCTACGGCCCCGGCCGCTCGATCCTCGATCGCATCCGCGAAGGCCGCGCACACCGGATCGACCTGCCCGACCAAGTGTTCAGCCGCGTCCATGTCGACGATATCGCGGGCGGCGTGATCGCGTCGTTTCGCGGTCCGGCGGGGGTGTATAATCTGGCCGACGACGAACCGTGCCATCAGAACCGGCTGGTCGAATGGGGATGCGCGATGCTGGGCGTGGAAGCGCCGCCGCTGCAATCGCTGGACGAAGCCGGCCTGTCCCCCGCCGCACGCGCCTTTTATGCCGAGAACCGGCGGGTGGCGAATGGGAAGGCGAAGCGATTGCTGGGCTGGACGCCCCGTTATCCGACATATCGCGAGGGGTTGGTGGACTGCCTCTAACCGTTGCCCCTGCGAATGCGGGAGCGACGGTTCAAATCAGCACATCCACCGTGTGGATCAGCGTCCCGACCAGTCCGCCGACCAGCGTGCCGTTGATGCGGATATATTGCAGGTCGTCGCCGACCGCATTTTCCAGCCGGTCGGTGATCGTCTTGGCATCCCAGCCGCGGATCGTGTCCGACACCAGCTTCAGCGCGGTTTCGCCATAGCTGTCGACCATGCCGACCACCGCGCGGCGCGCATAGCGGTTGAGGGTGCGCTTGATCGCCACATCCTCGCCCAGCATCGTACCGAATTGCGTGAACAGCTCGCCGATCCGTCCGGCAAGCATCGTTTCGGGATCGCGCGCCGCCTTGAGCAGCGCGCCGCGGCCCTGTTCCCACAGGCCGTCGAGCCAGCGCTTGACCGCCTTGTTTTCGAGCAGTTCGTCGCGGACCCTGGCCACCTTCGCCTGCACTTCCGCGTCGTGTTGCAGGTCGAGCGCCATCTTGGCCAGCCCTTCCTCGACGCGGATGCGCAGCGGGTGCGTTTCGTCGACCGCCATTTCGCTGAGCAGTTTCGACAGGCCCGCGACGATGCGATTCGAAATGCTTTCGTCGAGCCCGGTGAAGCGCACGATCGCGTTGCTGTTGTCATGGACCATCTGGTGGATCAGATGCTCGTTAAGCTCAAGCGTCTTCGACCCCCATTTGACCATCGCGTCCAGAAGCGGCTGGTGCCGCCCCTCGGCCAGCGCGGCCTGCAAAGCCTGCCCCAGCAGCGGCGCGACATCGAGTTCGCGCAGGCGGTCGGCGATCGCCGATTTGACCATCCCGCCCAGCCGCTGCTGGTCGAGCGCGCCGAGCGCGTCGGCGATGATCCGCGACGCGCCGAGCTTCAACCGCCCGCCACCCTCGGCCGGTTGCGACAGGAAAGCACCGACCGCGCCCGCAACGTCGAGCGTCTGCATCTTGCGCGCGATCAGGCGCGGCAACAGGAAATTGGTGAGCAGGAAGCGCGCCAGCGTGTCGCCGATGCGGTTCTTGTTGCGCGGGACGATGGCGGTGTGCGGGATCGGCAGCCCCATCGGGTGACGGAACAAGGCGGTGACCGCGAACCAGTCGGCCAGCCCGCCAACCATCGCCGCTTCGGCAAAGGCGCGGACAAAGCCAACCGCGGGATGGAAGTCCTGATAAAATTTGGCGGTGATGAACACGACCGCCATCGCCACCAGCATACCGGTGGCAACGAAACGGATATTCAGCCCGCCGGTCGGAACGGCAACGCCCACCCGTAAAGGGTGGGCGCGTTCGTTGTGCTCCGGAATGGAATGCTGGTCCTTCATCCGCCTAAAATGGCGAGGCGCGCCAAAGGTTGCAACCGGCGCGGCGCAAGCGGCCGCCGCCGGTCACTCCGCCGGCTGCGGCGTGCCGTCGCCGATCGGGCGGGTGTCGTCGCCGTGCCGATAGGTGAGCAGGTTGCGCGAGAAGAAGCGGCCAAGGCGCTTTTCGATGCTGTCGGCCAGACTGAAACCCGCCGGGACGATCAGCAAGGTGAGCAGCGTCGACAGGATCAATCCGCCGATCACGACGACGCCCATCGGTGCGCGCCACGCACCGTCACCCGACAGCGAGATCGCTGTCGGCACCATGCCCGCCACCATCGCGACCGTCGTCATGACGATCGGCTGGGCGCGCTTGCGTCCGGCGTCGATCAGCGCTTCCATTTTGCCAATCCCCTTGTCGATTTCCTCGATCGCGAAATCGACGAGCAGGATCGAGTTTTTGGCCACGATGCCGAGCAGCATCAACAGTCCGATATAGACCGGCATCGAGATTTCCATGCCGGTAATTGCGAGCCCGAGCAGCCCGCCGAGCGGCGCGAGCAGCAACGACGACATATTGACCAGCGGCGACAGGAAACGGCGATAGAGCAGAACCAGCGTCGCAAAGACAAGCAGCAGGCCCGACACCACCGCGATCATGAAATTGGTGATCAATTCAGCCTGCCATTTGGCATCGCCCTGCACGACCTTGCGGATACCCTGCGGCATGGTTTTGACCGCGGGCAGTTCGTTAATCTTTTTCTGCGCGTCGCCGGTGACCAGCCCCGGCGCCAGGTCGGCACCGATGACAATGCGGCGGGTCTGGTTGTACCGGCGCAATTCGGTCGGACCGGCGCCGAACGAGATTTCGGCCACCGATTTCAACGGCACGGTGGTTCCCCGCGAGGTCGGGACCGGCAAATTCTCGATCGTCGCCAGGCTGCGCCGCGAATCTTCGGAGAGCAGCACCCGGATCGGGATCTGGCGGTCGGACAGCGAGAATTTCGCCGCATTCTGGTCGATGTCGCCCAGCGTCGCGATGCGGATCGTCTGGCTGAGCGCCGCGGTGGTCACGCCGAGTTCGGCGGCCAGGTCCATGCGCGGGTTAACGATGATTTCGGGGCGCGGAATGTCGCCCTCGACGCGCGGCGCGCGCAGTTCCTTCAGCCCGGCCATCTGCGCGACGATCGTGCGCGCATGTTTGTCCAATGCGACCGGATCGTCGCCGCCGATCACCATCGTGATGTCACGGCCCGAAAAGCCGCCCGACTGGCTCTGGAAATTCACCCGCGCGTCGGGAATTGCCGCCAGCTTGGGTTGCAGGCTGCGTTCCCATTCGACGCTGGTCAGCTCGCGGTCTTTTTTCAGCGTGATGAACGCATTGCCGCCGCCGACATTGACGTCGTAGAACGCCGTCTGCACCGCCGGATTGTTGTCAAGCACGTCGCCGATCTGGCGCGCGATGGTTTCGCTCTGCGCCAGCGTCGACCCCGGCGGCAGCGAATAGCGCACCTGGCTGTAATCGCTGTTCGTCGTCGGCTGGAACTGTTGCGGCAGGACCGCGAACAGGATGATGCTGGAAATAAAAGCGAGCAGACCGATACCGACGATCCACACGCGGTGATCGTGCAGCCGCGCATAGCTGCGCTGGACCATGAACTTTGCCCAATGGGTAAAGGCCCATTGGCGCATACCCATCGCATAAAGCAAGGCGCCCACGATGATCGCGAGCAAGCTGGCCGCCAGAAAGGCCACGATCGCCATGATCGGCGTCTGCAACAGGAAGTAGAGCGCAGTGTTGGGGCCGTCCTGTCCCGCCGGGACGGGCTGGAAATAGGAAACGGTCATGAACACGACCGCGAGCCCCGCCAGCAGCAGCGGCACCGCCAGAAATGCAAGGCGGGTCGACGTGCCGTCGTAACGCGCGCGCACCGCCTGCTGCTTGCTACTGTCCAGCGTCCATTTCAACAGCCGTTCGTAACGGTCGATCCACGGCCCCGACGCATGGTCTTGTTCGCCCTGCGCCGACAGGAAATAGGCGGCGATCATCGGGGTTATCATACGCGCAACCGCCAGGCTGGCGAGCACCGCGAACACTACGGTCATGCCGAACTGGATAAAGAACTGCCCCGAAATGCCGGGCATCAGCGCGACGGGCAGGAACACCGCGACAATCGACATCGTCGTCGCGACCACCGCCAGCCCGATTTCGTCGGCGGCGTCGATCGATGCCTGATAGGCGGTCTTGCCCATTCGCATGTGCCGGACGATATTTTCGATCTCGACGATCGCGTCGTCGACCAGCACCCCCGCGACCAGGCTGAGCGCAAGCAGCGACAGGCTGTTCAGCGAAAAGCCCATCAGGTCCATGAACCAGAAGGTCGGGATCGCCGACAGCGGGATGGCGAGCGCCGAAATCAGCGTCGCGCGCCAGTCGCGCAGGAACAGGAAGACGACGATCACCGCGAGCACCGCGCCCTCGCTCATGGCGAGCATCGAGCTGCGATATTGTTCCTTGGTATATTCGGTGCGGGTAAAGAGGATCTTGAAATCGACCTTGGGGTTGGTTTTCTTGATCTGCTCCAGCTTTTTCATCGTCTCGTCATGAACGGTGACGTCCGACGCGCCCTTCGCCTTTTCGATCGAGAAGCTCAGCACCTGGCGGCCCTTGATCTTCGCCAGATTGCGCTGTTCGGCAAAGCCGTCGGTCACCTTCGCGACGTCGGACAGGCGCACCGTGCGACCATTGCCGATCGACAGCCGGGTTTTGCCCAGTTCCAATGCGTTGGCAGCGTTGCCCAGCACGCGCACGGCCTGTTCGCTGCCCGCGATCTCGGTGCGCCCGCCCGCCGCATTGACGTTGGTCTGGCGCAGTTGCTGGTTCACCTGGCTGGCGGTGATGCCATAGCTTTGCATGCGGGCGGGATCGAGGATGACGCGAATTTCGCGGCTCACGCCGCCCGAACGGCGAACCTGGCTCATCCCCGGAATCGACAGCAATTCCTTGGCCACCGTATTGTCGACATACCAGGACAATTGTTCCAGCGTCATGTCCGACGCCTCGACCGCGAAATAGGTGATCGGGCCGCCGGCAATATCGACGCGGATGACCTGCGGTTCCAAAATGCCGTCGGGCAGATCGCTGCGAATCTGCGAAACCGCCTGATTGACGTCGTTATAAGCGCGGTCGATCGGGGTACCGATGGCAAACTGCACCATCGTGCGGCTGCTGCCTTCACCGACATAGGACGACATTTCGTCGACCCCGCTGACCCCGCGCACCGCTGCCTCGATGCGCTGCGTGACTTGCGTTTCCAGTTCCGACGGCGCCGCGCCCGGCTGGGCCACGATGACCTGCACCGCGGGAAATTCGATATCCGGATTGTCGTTGATGTCCATCCGGTTGAAACTGACGATCCCTGCCAGCAACAACAGCACGAACATGACGATCGGCGGCACCGGATTGCGGATGCACCAAGCGGAAATGTTACGAAAACTCATGGTTCAAACGCCTTTTGCGCGGATGCGATCCGGAACGGTTACTGTGCCGGTTTCTGGATGACGGGCTTGACCTTGTCGCCGACGTTCAGGAAGGCACCGGCCAGCACGACAACCCGTTCGTCGCCGTTCAGGCCCGACGCGATCGACACCCCCGCGTCGCTGACCGTCCCGACCTTGACCGGTTTGCGCTGGATCGTGTCCTTGCTGTCGACGACGAGCACATAATTGCCCTCGGGTCCGCTCAGCACCGCGCTTTCGGGCAGCATCGGCGCTTCTTCGGTGCCCGACACGAGCCGTGCATCGGCAAAACCGCCCGGGCGCAGCGCACTGCTGTACGGCACCGTGCGCACGTACCATGCCCTGGCGCGTATCGGGGTTGATGACCGGCGACACCTGCCACACCTGGCCGTCGATGGGCGGTGCCGACCGGGGTGATCGTTGCGCGCGTTCCCACGCGCACGCGCTGCAGATCGGCCTCCGCCATTTGCGCCAGCAATTCCATCTCGCCACCGCGCGCCATGCGGAACAGCACGCCGCTGCCCGCGCCGACGATCTGCCCGGGCTCGACACCGCGGGTCAGCACCAGCCCGGCGGCAGGCGCCACGATATTCAGGCGGCCGTTGCGTGCCTGCGCTTCGGCATATTGCGCTTGCGCGACGCGGACGCGCGCATTGGCGGCATCGCGGGTCGCGCGTTTGCGGTCCATGTCGGCCTTGGAAATGAAGCCGCGCGACACCAGCGCCTCGGCGCGCGTCAGTTCGGCCTGCGCCAGATCGGCATCGGCCTGCGCGACGCGGATCGACGCCGCCAGGCTAGCCGCCTGCTGCGTCTGAACCGAGCGGTCGATGACCGCCAGCGGCTGTCCGGCGCCGACCCACTGGCCGGGCTCGACCAGCACGCGCACGACCTGTCCGCCCTCACCGGCAACACCGACGGGCATCTCGCGCCGCGCGGCGATCGTTCCGTTGGTCGAGATCGTCGACTGGACCGACTGGCGGCCCGGCACCACGACGGTGATGCTGGGCACCGATGCCGCTCCGTCCTTGCCGTCGGCTCCGGCCGCGCCGCCCTTGTTCGAGGTAAAGGCGTACCAGGCCGCGGCCAGCGCCACGACGACCAGCACGACCGCGATGATCAGGCGCGTGCGCTTGCGGCGGCTCTCCGCCTCTTCATAAAAGCTCTGGGTCGAACCCGCGAGGCTGTCCATCGAATCCACTTTCCGCTCGTAGTTCACGCCATATTCCTCCCTGCCGCTGACGGCATGGCTTGTGGCAGGTGCGACAGCACTTTGCCCCCCAATTTCCGCTCGGCAGGATCGATCATCCCGCACGAGGTGTGTTACCTAATTAAATCACTTCTGGCAAGAGGTCAAAAACGACCTCGCCGCCCGCACCCCGGACTGCGCTGCATAAGGAAAACGGCGCGGCGTTTCCAGTGCTTGCGGACATGAAAAAGGGCGGCCAGCCATTCGGCGGACCACCCTTTCATCACACCGCGTCAAAGCGGGGCAAGGTTTTGCAAATTTAGCGAACGCGGCCGCGACGCACCAGATTGACGATGCCAAGCAATACGACCGCACCGATAAATGCGGTCAGCAGGGTCATCGGGTCAAACGCATCGCCCCGCAAATGCCCGCCGCCCAGAAAGCGACCGAACAGAAAACGGCCGAGAATGGAGCCGACGCAACCGACGATGATGTTGAGGAAGATACCTTGCTGCGCATCGGTACGCATCACGATGCTGGCCAGCCAGCCGATCACGCCGCCCATGATGAGTGCAATAATGAAGTCCATGCTCTTGACCCCCTGTGTTCATTGCTGTCGCCTGACTTGGCAGGCACCCCGTTGTTAACCCAGTTAATCTCAAACGCCTAGCGGAATGGCGACCGCGCCGGGGCGCCGCCGCCATTCCGTGGATGCTTTTTTTAGCGGACGCTGCCGCGGCGGATCAGATTGATGATCCCGAGCAGAACGACCGCGCCGATGAACGCCCAAAGCAACCCGACGGGGCTGAACGTGTCGAGGCTGGCGCCCATGCCGAAAAAGCTGCCGAGGAAATTGCCGAGGAACGCGCCCACCACGCCGACAACGACATTCAGAATGATGCCCTGCTGTGCGTCCGTGCGCATCACGATGCTGGCCAGCCAGCCGATGATTCCGCCAACGATCAATGTGATAATCAAGCCCATGTTTTTCTCCCTTCCTGAACCGCCGGGCAAACGCCGACACCCGGCTGAACCACAAACGTCCGGTCGCGTCCGGACATCGTTTCAACGATGCGGGGATAATGCGGAACGATAGGGAAAGGTTCCCGGCCGGCCCCAAAGAGCGCGGCCGGGAAAGTGGGATCAGTTCCAGATCGCAGAACTGTTCCGGGTCGCAAGGACGGCATTAGACAGCCGCGCTCGACCCCGATGTGACGATGGTCACAGGCGCGAAAAGAAATGTCGAAAATTGTTTGGGGCGGGCGGGCGGGCGGCAAGTTGGCACCCAAACGAAATGGGGGCCGACATCGCTGCCAACCCCCACTATCCGGTCCTGCTCCGCGCTGTGCCACCCCGCTTCATCCCGGTCCGCCTCTCTTGCGATCGGCAGCCCGCAAAACGACGCGTTGCGGCGCACGCCGGAACAATCCGGCGATGGTTTGGTCGGCCCCCTTTCGGGGGCCGGCCGCACCTGGAAAGCCCTTCATCATCTCGTCCCGCGTCCGCCGAGGCGGTCGCTGTCCAAGCGATGGACTGCGTTTCCATACCCGGTCGGGTTCGCATCAACTCGTGGGAATCGCTACGTTCCGTGACCAGGCTATCGGTCGATTTCCTCGAAAGTCCGATCCGTTCCCTTCCGGCTAGTCTTGCAACTACCCTTGATGTCCCGGCGGTCTTTCGTCTCCGTCATCCGATGATTGGAAGCTGACATGAAGCGGTCGGGGCGCCAACCGAAAAACGCCCGAATCCCCGTCCCGAACGTCGGCCGCTGTGGATAAGTCCGGCATTAGCAACAAGCGGATTCGGTGCAGCATTTTTGTAACAAGCGTGCAGCATTTTCGGGCTCGCGTTTGTGGTTCGGCGCGAAAGAATCCGCCGATCGACTCGTAGCGGCGAGTCGGAAATCCGACTCGCCATGCGAATCACGCCCGTCCGAGGTCGCCCTTGCCCACCGTCCCCGACGCCATTTCGAGCATCCGGTCGAGGCTTTTGCGCGCCGCCAGTCGCAGGTCTTCTTCCATCTCGATCTGCGGCTTCAGGTCGCGCAGCGCGAGGTACAGCTTCTCCATCGTGTTGAGCGCCATGTACGGACAAATGTTGCAGTTGCAGTTGCCGTCGGCGCCCGGCGCGCCGATGAAAGTCTTTTCGGGCAGCGCGAGCTCCATCTGGTGGATGATGTGCGGTTCGGTCGCGACGATCAACGTGTCGCCGGGGAAAGACTTCGCAAACTGCAGGATGCCGCTGGTCGATCCGACATAATCGGCATGGTCGACGATGTGCGGCGGGCATTCGGGGTGCGCCGCGACCGGAGCATCGGGATGCTGCGCCTTCAGCTTCAAAAGCTCGGTCTCGCTGAACGCCTCATGCACAATGCACACGCCCGGCCACAGCAGCATCTCGCGCCCGAACTTGCGGTTGAGATAGCCGCCGAGGTGGCGGTCGGGACCGAAGATGATCGGCTGGCTTTCGGGAATCTGGCTGATGATCGTCTCGGCGCTCGACGAGGTGACGATGATGTCGGAGAGCGCCTTCACTGCCGCCGAACAGTTGATGTAGGTCAGCGCGATATGGTCGGGGTGGCTTTCGCGGAAGCGCTTGAACTGTTCGGGCGGGCAACTGTCCTCCAGACTGCATCCCGCGTCCATGTCGGGCAGGATCACGGTCTTTTCGGGGCTCAGGATCTTGGCGGTCTCGGCCATGAACTTCACGCCGCAAAACGCGATGACATCGGCGTCGGTGTCGGCCGCCTTGCGCGACAGCTCGAGCGAATCGCCAACAAAATCGGCGAGGTCCTGAATCTCGGGCTTCTGGTAATAATGCGCCAAAATCACGGCGTTGCGTTCTTTGCGCAGCCGCTCGATTTCAGCGCGCAGGTCGATACCCGAGAGATTCTCGCGGATGGGAGCAGTCATTTTTCATCCTTGTC
>JAHCKJ010000349.1 GCA_026125835.1 Sphingopyxis sp. | reverse complement strand
AAACCCACCCCATTGTCGGTTGGTGTGGTGCGACGCCTACACAGGGTGCGTTTGCCCCGGCCTTCCCGTGTCTCGACTTCGCTCGACACGAACGGGAGATATTGGTCCGCGATGGACTATTTGAGCAACACCAACTCTTCCGCCATGCTCGGATGCAGCGCCACCGTCGCGTCGAAATCGGCCTTGGTCAGCCCGGCCTTCACCGCGACCGCGGCCGCCTGCAAAATCTCCGGGGCATCCGGCCCGATCATATGCAGCCCGACAACCTGGTCGGTCGCTTCATTGACCACCATCTTGTAGAGCGCACGTTCGTTGCGGCCCGCCAGTACATTCTTCATCGCGCGGAAATCGCTGGTATATACGCGAACAGTGCCGAGCTTGTTGCGCGCCTCGGCCTCGGTCATCCCGACCGCGCCGATCGGCGGGTGGCTGAACACCGCGCTCGGGACATTGGCGTAGTCAACGACCGTCGGCTTGCCGCCGAACACGCTGTCGGCAAAGGCCTGCCCCTCGCGGATGGCGACCGGGGTCAGCTGGATGCGGTTCGTGACATCGCCGACCGCGTAGATGCTCGGCACCGACGACTGGTTCGTCTCATCGACCTTGATCGCGCCCTCCTTGTCGAGTTCGACCCCGACCTCTTCCAGCCCCAATCCCTTGGTGTTCGGCACGCGGCCCGCGGCGACCAGCACGATGTCGGCGTCGATCGGGTCGGTGTTACCCAGATGGACGGTCAGCGAGCCGTCCGCCTTCTTCTCGATCGACTCGAACGGGGCGTTGAACTTGAATTCGATGCCCTTGGTCATCGAAATTTGCAGCAGCCGGTCGCGGATCTGCTCGTCATAGCCGCGCAGGATCGTGTCGCCGCGATTGACGATCGTTACCTTGCTGCCAAACTCGTTGAAGATGCCGGCGAATTCGTTGGCGATATAGCCGCCGCCCGCGATCACCACGCGCTTCGGCAGTTTGTCGAGGTGAAACACTTCGTTCGAGGTGATCGCATGTTCGCTGCCCGGAAATTCGGGAACGAACGGCCAGCCGCCGGTCGCGATCAATATGCGTTCGGCGGTGATTTCCAGCCCGTCGCTCAGCCGGACCTTTTGCGGCCCGACGATCGTCGCACGCGATTTGAACAGCGTGACCTTGTGATTGTCGAGCGTCTGGCCGTAAAGCCCTTCGAGCCGCGTCACCTCGGCCAGCACATTGTCGCGCAGCCGGTCCCAATCGAACTTGCAGTCGGGAACGTCCCAGCCGAAATGGCGCGCGTCCTTCAAATCCTCGGCAAAATGCGCGCCATAAACGAGCAGCTTCTTGGGCACACAGCCGCGGATCACGCAGGTGCCGCCGACCCGATGCTCCTCGGCCACCGCCACGCGGGCGCCGTGCGAAGCGGCGACGCGCGAGGCGCGGACCCCGCCCGACCCGGCGCCGATGACAAACAGGTCAAAGTCGAACTTGCTCATATGGGAGACCCCTGAAACTGGATTGGCCGACATTCGCAGGCCGCGCCTATGTGGTTACGCCGCGCCGCGATGCCAATCGATTTTTGCCGTTACAGACAGTGGCGCAGTCTCATTCGCCCAGCGCCGCCGCCATCAGCGCCTGCGTCGCCGGGTCGAACTCCATCGTCCCCTCGGCCAGCCCCTTCGCCATTTCCTTGCCCAGCTCGACCCCGAACTGGTCGAACGGGTTGATCCCCAGCAACACCGCGTTGGCGAACACGCGGTGCTCGTAAAAAGCGATCAGCGCACCCAGCGCGTGCGGGGTCACCTGATCGAGCAGGATCGTCGTCGACGGGCGATCGCCAGGATAATTGCGCGCGCCGTCGTCGCTCGCACGACCCGCCATCAACGCCGCGCCCTGCGCGATGCAATTGGCGACGAGCGTTTCGTGATGCGCATCGTCGAGCAGATGGTCGGGCTCGCGCGCGACCAGAAACTCGACCGGCACGAGATGCGTGCCCTGGTGGAGCAGCTGGAACACCGCGTGCTGGGCGTCGGTGCCGACTCCGCCCCA
>JAHCKJ010000348.1 GCA_026125835.1 Sphingopyxis sp. | reverse complement strand
CGCGACAATCTGATCGAACATGCCGACATGGCGCGGCTGTCGCGCATCTTGGTCGACCTGAAACGCGACGTGCCGCTGCCCCAGCCGCTCGACGAAATGAAGCTCGGCGACATCCCGCCCGATCCGCTGCGCACCTTTCTCGACGAACATGGCTTTCGCTCGCTGTCGGCCAAGCTGTCGAACGGTGCATCGCCCGGCGGCCCGCCGACCCCGACGCACAAAAGTGCGGCCGTTGGCAGCGCGCCTGTCGCGACCGCTCCCGCGACGCCCACGCTCCCCACGATGCCGCCGATTGATCGCGCTGCCTATGAATGCGTGACCGACCTCGACGCGCTCGACCGCTGGATCGCCGAAGCCCGCGCTGCGCATGTCGTCGCAGTCGATACCGAAACCGCCAGTCTCGACAGCGTCACCGGACGGCTCGTCGGGGTCAGCCTGGCGACCGCGCCCGGCAAGGCGTGCTACATCCCGCTCGGCCATGGCGGCACCGATATGTTCGCCGAAAAGCCCGAGCAGATCGCCATCGACGTCGCACTCGCGCGGCTCGGCGACCTGTTTGCCGACGATGCGGTACTGAAAGTCGGGCATAACCTCAAATATGACATCGGCGTGCTCGCCCAGCATGGCATCGCCATCGCGCCCTACGACGACACGCTGGTGATGAGCTTTGCGCTCGACGCGGGCAAGCATCAGCATGGCCTCGACGAG
Source organism: Sphingopyxis sp. (assembly GCA_026125835.1). Taxonomy (GTDB): domain Bacteria; phylum Pseudomonadota; class Alphaproteobacteria; order Sphingomonadales; family Sphingomonadaceae; genus Sphingopyxis. The sequence goes on along the minus strand of JAHCKJ010000348.1, from coordinate 1,318 downwards.
CTCGCCAAGCTCCACCTCGACCATGCCTGCCTGTCGTTCAAGGATGTATGCGGCACCGGCAAATCGCAGATCAGTTTTGCCGAGGTGCAGCTGGACCGAGCGACCGAATATGCCGCCGAGGATGCCGATGTGGCGCTGCGGCTGTGGAAACTGCTCAAGCTGCGGCTGCCACTCGAAGGCGGGACGCGCGTTTACGAGATGGTTGACCGCCCGCTGGCGGCGATCGTCGAGGGCATGGAGCGTGCCGGGATCATGGTCGATCGCGACTATCTGGCGAAGCTGTCGGGCGAGTTCGCGGCCGCAATGCTGCGGATCGAGGGCGAGATACACGAACTCGCGGGCCAGCCCTTCGCGATCGGCAGCCCCAAGCAGCTCGGCGAAATCCTGTTCGACAAACTCGGCTTGAAGGGCGGGCGCAAGGGCAAGTCGGGCGACTGGTCGACCGACCAGAACGAACTTGAGCGGCTCGAACGCGACGGGGTGCCGATCGCGCGCAAAATCCTGGAATGGCGCCAGCTGTCGAAATTGAAATCAACCTATACCGACGCATTGCAGCAACAGATCAATGCCACGACCGGACGCGTCCACACCAGCTACAGCCTCGTCGGGGCGCAGACCGGGCGCTTGTCGTCGACCGATCCGAACCTCCAGAACATCCCGATCCGTACCGAAACCGGGCGCCAGATTCGCGACGCCTTTATCGCCGCGCCGGGCCATGTCCTGATCGCTGCCGACTATAGCCAGATCGAGCTCCGCCTCGCCGCGCATATGGCCGATGTTCCCGAACTGAAGGAAGCCTTCGCGCAGGGACAGGACATCCACAGCGCGACCGCGATCGAATTGTTCGGCGAAAGCAATCGCGACACCCGCGGCAAGGCGAAGACGGTCAATTTCTCGATCCTCTACGGCATTTCACGCTGGGGGCTGGCGGGGCGGCTCGAAATCACGCCCGACGAGGCGCAGGCGCTGATCGCACGCTATTTCGAACGCTTCCCCGGCATTTCCAACTATATAACCGATACGCTCGAAAAGGCGCGGGCGACGGGGCACACGGAGACTTTGTTCGGCCGCAAAACCTGGTTTCCGCGCATCAAAGCGACGAACCAAAACGAGCGCGCAGGGAGCGAACGCGCGGCGATCAACGCCCCGATCCAGGGCACGAGCGCCGACCTGATCAAGCGCGCGATGGCGCGGATGCCCGCGGCGCTGGCGGACGCGGGGCTGTCCGACGTCAAAATGCTACTCCAAGTCCACGACGAACTGGTGTTCGAGGCGCCAGAAGGCAAGGCAGAGGCGGCGGGCGCGAGCATCCGCCCGG
>JAHCKJ010000347.1 GCA_026125835.1 Sphingopyxis sp. | reverse complement strand
CAACGGACGACGATCAGCCGGGCGATCAACCGGGGGCGGCATCGGGTTCGCGCGGCGCGGCAGCGGAGCAGATCGACGGCGACGAGATCGTCGTCACCGCACCGCGGTTGGCGGGGCAGCTCGAGACCGATATCAAGGCCGAAACCGAACTCGATGAAGCCGCGATTGCCAGCTATGGCGTATCGAACGTCGCCGAATTGCTCGAAGCACTGGCGCCGCAGACGCGCTCGGGCCGCGGACGCGGCAGCGGGCGGCCGATCATCTTGGTCAACGGCCGCCGGATTGGCGGTTTCGGCGAGGTCCGCAACCTGCCGCCGGAGGCGATTGCCAAGGTCGAGGTGTTTCCGGAGGAGGTCGCGCTGCAATATGGCTATTCGGCCGATGAGCGTGTGGTCAATTTTGTGCTCAAGCCCAATTTCCGGCAGGCCGCGGTCGAGGCGGAGGGCGGGCTGCCGACGCAGGGTGGACGGTTCCAAAGCGAGATCGAGCCGAGCTTTCTGATGATTGGCGCGAACGGGCGGCTTAACCTCAACGCCGGCTGGGAGCGCAAGTCCATGCTGCTCGAAAGCGAGCGGAATCTTGTGTACGACACTCCGGCGCAGGCGGCAGAAGCGCCCGCGCGCAGCCTGCTCGGCGCATCGGACGAATATCGTATCGACGGGACGATCCAGCGCAGTCTGGACAAGGTGACCGACGCTTCGCTCAACCTGCGGTTCGACCAGACCGATACGCGATCGCTGCTCGGTCGGGGCGTCGGCGGCGTGTCCGATCCGCTCGAACGCGAGAGCCGCAGCCGCAATCTGGCCGGCACCGCCAGCGTCAACGGGATGCTCGGCAATTGGCGCTGGTCGGTATCGGGCAATTACGCGGACGCCGACCAACGGACCTTTACTGACCGCATCAGCGGCGCGCGCGACCGTTTCGACAGCAGCCAGCAGAGCTTTGGTGGCAATGCCAATCTGTCGGGAACGGTAACAGAGGGGTGGGCAGGGCCGATCCGACTGTCCGCAACCGGCAGCTTTTCGGGATTGCGGTTCGACAGCCGGTCGGAACGCTCGGGCGTCGTCACGACCACCGATCTCAGCCGCGATCTGCCGGGGGTGTTCGGATCGCTGACCGTGCCGTTGCTCGACCCTGAATATCGGGTCGGCAATATCGGCCGGCTGTCGCTGACGCTGAGCGGCCAATATCAGGATCCCAGCGATTTTGCGGCGCTGAAAAGCTGGGGCGCCAACCTCAATTGGGGAGTTACGAGCAACCTGTCGCTGATCGCCAGCTTCAACCAGGACGAAGCGGCGCCGGGTATCCAGCAACTGGGCGCGGCACCGCTTGTGACCCCGGCGGTGACCTATTATGATTTTGCGACCGGACAGACGGTGCAGATCACCACGACCACCGGCGGCAACCCCTTGCTGCTTGCCGAACAGCGGCGTGACCTGAAACTGGGGCTGAACTGGTCGCCGCCGATGGTCGAGGGGCTGAATTTCTCGTTTAATTACAACCGCAACAAAAGTTTCGACACGTCGAACGGTTTTCCGCTGCTGACCCCCGAGATCGAGGCGGCGTTTCCCGACCGTGTGACCCGCGATGCCAATGGGGTGCTGGTCGCGCTCGACCAGCGTCCGGTCAATTTCGACCGGGTCGAAAATTCGCAGATCCGCTGGGGGCTGAATTTCGGCAAGAGCTTTGGCCAACCGCAACAGCGGGGTCCTGGAGCAGGCGGTCCGGGGGCGGGCGGTGGTCGTCCCGACGGCGCGGGCGCCGGTCGGCCACGCAGTGGCGGCGGCGGTCCGCGGATGGGCGGCGGTGGTCGTGGCGGGCCGGGTGCCATGTTCGGCGGTCCGCAGGGCGGACGCTGGCAGGTGTCGCTCTATCATACGATCAAGCTGACCGACAAAGTCCTGATCCGGCCCGGCGTGCCCGAACTCGATCTGCTGAACGGGTCGGCGACCGGCAGCAATGGCGGCAGCAACCGGCATCTGCTCGAACTCGACGGCGGGCTGTTCAACATGGGTATGGGGTTCCGACT
>JAHCKJ010000346.1 GCA_026125835.1 Sphingopyxis sp. | reverse complement strand
CCGTGCGGCAGCAGCATCACGAGTCCGTTGGCGCGCAGCCATTTGGCCTCGCCCGACGCGATGAACTGGTCGATCATGATCTGCGCGCCATTGGCGAAATCGCCGAACTGCGCTTCCCAAAGCACGAGGCTCTTCGGATCGGCCATCGCATAGCCATATTCGAAACCGAGCACGCCATATTCGCTCAAGGGGCTGTCGAGCACCTCGAACCGGCCGTGCGGGACGGTGGTCAGCGGCACATATTTGCGCTCGTCCTTCTGGTCGACCCAGACGGCGTGGCGCTGGCTGAAGGTGCCGCGTCCCGAATCCTGACCCGACAGGCGGACCTGGTAGCCCTCGCTGAGCAAAGTACCGAAGGCGAGGCTTTCGGCGGTCGCCCAGTCGAACACTTCGCCGTCGCTCTTGTCGGCGAACATCGCGGCGCGCGCGTCGATGACGCGGCGCAGCGTCTTGTGGACCTCCAGATCGTCGGGGATCGTCGTCAGCGTGCGGCCGATCGCATCGAACAATTTGTCCGACACGCCGGTGGCGATGTTGCGGCGCGCGCCTTCGGGGTCGGTCGGCGCGTAAAGCCCCGACCAGCGACCGGCAAACCAGTCGGCCTTGTTCGGCTTGTAACTTTTCGCCGCCTCGAACTCGCCTTCCAGATAGGCGACGAATTCGGCGCGGCGGGCGTCGGCCCAACCGGCGTCGATGACGCCTTCGGCGGCCAGCTTGGCCGCGCACAGCTTCGATACCGGCGGGTGCTGCCGGATGCTGGCATACATCAAAGGCTGGGTGAACGACGGCTCGTCGCCCTCGTTATGGCCGAAGCGGCGATAACACCACATGTCGATGACGACGTCGCGCTTGAAGCGCTGGCGAAAATCAATCGCCAGCTTGCAGGCAAAGGTCACCGCCTCGGGGTCATCGCCGTTAACATGCAGGATCGGCGCCTGGACGCCCTTGGCAACATCCGACGGATAGGGTGACGATCTGGCGAATTGCGGACTCGTCGTAAAACCGATCTGGTTATTGACGATGAAATGGATGCACCCGCCGGTATTGTAGCCGCGAATGCCCGAAAAGCCGAGGCATTCCCACACGATCCCCTGCCCCGCGAACGCCGCGTCGCCGTGGATCAGGACCGGCAGCACCTGTTCGTGCTTCACCAGATCGTCGCGCACCACCTGTTGCGCGCGCACCTTGCCCAGCACGACCGGATCGACTGCCTCGAGGTGCGAGGGATTGGGAACGAGCGACATATGGACCGAAATCCCGTCGAACTCGCGATCGGTCGAGGTGCCGAGGTGATATTTGACGTCGCCCGACCCGCCGATATCGTCGGGATTGGCCGATCCGCCGGCAAATTCGTGAAAGATGACTTTATAGGGTTTGGCCATCACATTCGCGAGCATGTTGAGCCGCCCGCGATGCGCCATGCCACAGACGATTTCCTTGACGCCATATTGGCCGCCATATTTGATGATGGCTTCCATCGCGGGGATCATGCTTTCGCCGCCATCGAGCCCGAAGCGCTTGGTGCCGACATATTTGCGGGCGAGGAACTTCTCCCATTCCTCGGCCTCGATCACCTTGTTCAGGATGGCGCGTTTGCCCTCGACCGAAAATTCGATGATCTTGTCGGCGCCTTCCATCCGCTCCTGCAGGAACTGGCGCTCCTCGATGTCGGCGATGTGCATATATTCCAGGCCGACATTGCCGCAATAATTGGCGCGCAGGATCGCGACGATCTCGCGAATGGTCGCCTTTTCCAGGCCCAGCGTGCCGCCGATATACACCGGCCGGTCCTGATCGGCGCCGACAAAGCCATGATATTCGGGGGTCAGGTCGGCCGGCAGTTCGTGCTGGCTCAGCCCGAGCGGATCGAGATTGGCGGCCAGATGCCCGCGCACGCGATAAGTCCGGATCAGCATCATCGCGCGGATCGAATCATTCGCCGCGCGCTCGACCTCGGCCGACGACAGCGGCGCACCCGCCTTGGCAGCCGCCGCCTTGACCGCGACCTGCATCTGCTGCGGATCGAGCGCGGCGGTCAAAT
>JAHCKJ010000345.1 GCA_026125835.1 Sphingopyxis sp. | reverse complement strand
TGGCCGACCTTGCATTTCATGCCATCCCCAGCCATATGCGCCGCGGGAGTCGGGCGGACGCGGTCTTCGCCAACCCGGTCAGGTCCGGAAGGAAGCAGCCGCAACGAATTCGCCGCGGGTCGTTCCGGCTCCCACCTTTCCCCTTCGACAAGACCGCGGCGTCCTCCTAAGACGGAGCGCATGAGCGATTCCGCCGACGACGAACCGACGATGCCGGGAATGGACCTGCCCGAGGTGAAGCCGCAGGCCTCGTCCGGCCCGTACCGCGTCCTCGCCCGTAAATATCGCCCGCAAACCTTTGCCGAACTGATCGGTCAGGATGCGATGGTGCGCACGCTCGGCAACGCCATCGCGCGCGACCGGCTGGCGCATGCGTTTCTGATGACCGGCGTGCGCGGGGTCGGCAAGACGTCGACCGCGCGCCTGATCGCCAAGGCGCTCAACTGCATCGGCCCCGACGGGCAGGGCGGGCCGACGATCGATCCGTGCGGGGTGTGTGAGCCGTGCCGCGCGATCACCGAAGGGCGTCATATCGACGTCATCGAGATGGACGCCGCGTCGAACACCGGCGTCGACGATGTGCGCGAGATTATCGAGGCGGTGCGCTATGCTGCGGTGTCTGCGCGCTACAAAATCTATATCATCGACGAAGTGCATATGTTGTCGCGTAACGCCTTCAATGCGCTCCTGAAAACGCTCGAAGAGCCGCCGCCACACGTCAAATTCCTGTTCGCGACGACCGAAGTGAACAAGGTGCCGGTGACGGTGCTGTCGCGCTGCCAGCGTTTCGATCTGCGCCGCATCACCCCCGACATGCTGTTCGCGCATTTCAGCGCGATCCTGCAAAAGGAAGGCGTCGAAGCCGAGGCGCCCGCGATCTGGCTGATCGCCAACGCCGCGGAAGGATCGGTGCGCGATGGCCTTTCGATTCTGGACCAGGCAATCGCACATGCCGACCTCGACGGCGGCGGGATGATCGGCGCGGCGCAGGTGCGCGTGATGCTCGGGTTGTCCGATCGCTCGTCGATTGCCAACCTGATGGCGTCGATATTGGACGGCGACAGCGGCGCCGCAATCGACCTGGCGCGGGCGCAATATGCGCTGGGGATCGAGCCGGTCGCGATGGTGCGCGGGTTGATGGACCTGACCCACGCGGTGACCTTGGCCAAGGTGTCGCGCCACGACGACCCGGCGCTGTCCGAAGCGGATCGCGAACGCATCGGCGACTGGGCGCAAAAGCTGGGCTTCGCGCCGCTCAACCGGCTGTGGCAATTGCTGCTCAAGGGTCATGACGAGGTGCTGCGCGCCAACAATCCCCTCGAGCATCTGGAAATGCTGCTGCTGCGGGTGATCTACGCGGCATCGATGCCCGACCCCGGCGAGCTGGCGAAGCTGCTCGAATCGGGGCGGTTGCCGACGATGCCGCTGGCGGCGCCGGCCGCTGCACAAGGCGCTGAGACGGCGGCCGCGGCGCCGGTAACCGAAGCTGCGCCGGTGGCCGAAGGTCCGGCAACGTCGCTGACGATCGCGCAGATCCACCAATTGCTCGAAAGCAGCGGCAATCACCGGCTGGCGGTGCAGGTCCACGATCATCTGCGGGTGATCGAACTCGAACCGGGCCAGATGGTGTTCGCGGCCGTCCCGGCTCTGTCTGCGGGTTTTGCGCGCGATTTGAGCGACGCGCTGTTCGCCGCGACCGGCAGCCGCTGGCAGGTGCGCGAAGGCGACGGTGAAGCGCGCCCGAGCCTTGGCGAAGTGCGCGCGGCGACCGCTGCCGACCATGACGCGCGGATTCGCGAACTGCCGGTGGTGAAGGCCGCGCTGGCGGCCTTTCCCGACGCCAGCCTTGAAGAGCCCGCCGACAATCGCCATAAGTCCAATCCATGAAATCGATCGAAGAAATGATGAAGGCGGCGCAGGAAGCTGCCGCCACGGTGCAGGCGCAGATGCAGGAGGCGCAGGCGAAGCTCGACAGTGTCGAGGTCGAGGGCGTGTCGGGCGGGGGGCTGGTCCGGATTTTGGCGAGCGCCAAGGGCCGGATCAAGTCGA
>JAHCKJ010000344.1 GCA_026125835.1 Sphingopyxis sp. | reverse complement strand
CCAACTGCCGCATTTTGCCGACCGATTCCGCTGCATTGCACCGGACCAGCGCGGCTATCGGGGTTCGTCGAAGCCGCAGGACGCCGAATCCTATACCCCCGACAAGCTGATCGCCGACATTTTCGCGCTGGCGGATGCACTTGGCGTCGATCAATTCACTATCGTCGGCCACGACTGGGGCGGGGCGATTGCGTGGGGGGTGGCGCTCGGCGGCCAACCGAACGGGCTGCATCCGGCGTGGTCGGGGCGCGTCACCCGCGCGGTGATCGCGAACGCCCCGCACCCCGCAATTTTTCAGCGGCTATTGCACACCAACGCGCAACAGCGCGCGGCCAGCCAATATATCCGGACCTTCCGCGATCCGGCGAGCGACCCGATCATCGCCGAACAGGGCATCGCCGGGATATTGGCGCACGCCTTTGCCGGGCGCGTGCCGAGCGGCGGGATCCAGCCGCCCGACGAGATCGCGCGTTTGCTGAAGGATTGGGAAGACCGCGACAGCTGCCGCGCGATGATCAACTGGTATCGCGCCTCGCCGGCGGACGTGCCGCCGATGGACGCCCCCTATGCCGAGCCGCCGGCGGCGCCCTTTCCCAAATTGACTATCCCGACGCTCGTGATCTGGGCGCTCGACGATGTCGCGCTGCCGCCGTGCAATCTGGATGGAATCGAGGCGCTGGTCCCCGATGTCACGATCGTCGAGATTCCCGATTGCGGGCATTTCGTGCCGTGGGAAGCGCCCGATGCGGTCAATCTGGCGCTGGACGAGTTTCTCGTCGCCAACTGATCGGCGCAGCTCGACGTCCGAGGCAAAAAAAGTGGCGGGCGGCATAGGCGCCGCCCGCCGTTGGGGGGGGTCTGAATGGCGCGCCGCGATGGCGCGCGAAAGGATCTCGTCACTGACAGTTTTTCCCCGTTTTCTGCCAGCGGTCCACGCATTGGGACGGCGAGTTAACCATAGATTCGGCCGATATGGCAGGCTTTCACATTCTCCCCAACGTGCCATACTCGCGGCATGGAAGTGGGAGGTCTCGGCGTCGCCGTAAAGGTCGACCGGATCGACGGGCCAACGAGTTGGACCGTCGAACAGGATACGCACATACTCTATCTTTATGAGGCGGGAAGTTATCACTGGCTGGAAACCTGGCTCGACGACCGGCGCACGTCGCTTGGCGATCCGTTGCCCGGCGAAATATGGCTGGCGCCCGCCGGTCAGCGCTACCTTGGCACGGCAAGGGGGGCGGCGGTCCGCTATATCGAAGTGGTCATCCCGCCGACGCGGCTCACCGTCGCACCCGATACGCGGCCGCTTGCCGGCCATTATGATCCGGCGATGGCGGGCGAAGTACGCTCGCTCGCCGCAGGCGACGCCGCGGCCGCCGAACGGTTGCTGGGCTTTCTGGCGGCGACGCTGGGCGGGATGGCAACGCGGCGCGAGCCGCCCGCGGTCACCCAGCGCATCAACGACCTGATGGCTTATATCCAGACCCAGCTGGAATTGTCGCTGACCGTCGAGGACATGGCGGCAGAGGCGGGCATGTCGGTCAACAGCCTGATCGTGCATTTTGCCCGCGCGACCGGTTATACCCCGGCGCAATATATGTTGCGCCAGCGGCTGCGCCGCGCGTGCTGGTTCCTGATGAACCGTCCGCTGTCGGTCGCCGAGATCGCCTTTGCCACCGGATTTTCCAGCCATGCCCATCTGTGCGCGATTTTCCGGCGCAAGCTTGGCATGTCGCCGGGCGAGTGGCGGCGGCGCCATGTTTCGGCCATTCTCGAACCGCCTTGGGAGGATTGACGATGTCGCACACCGCGATGATGTTGCTTGCCGGAATTGTGCTGCTCGTGCTGATCCGCCTGATCCAGCGCGACGCGGCGCGGGCCACGCGGCTGTTCCTGATCCTGTGGCTCATCGTGTCGATCTGTAACCTGCTGGTCGGCGTCTTGCATGCCGGATATGGCTGGGGCGAAGAGGCTGTGATCTGGCTGTTGGTGTTCGGCCTGCCCGCCGCAATCGCGCTGGCGGTGAGGCGAGTGGGTCGTTAGGGTCAGGACC
>JAHCKJ010000343.1 GCA_026125835.1 Sphingopyxis sp. | reverse complement strand
GAACTGGGCCTGACCTTCGGCACGCTGACGCAGACAGCCGACCGGATGCAGATCTACAAATATGTCGTGCACCAGGTCGCCCATGCCTATGGCAAGACAGCGACCTTCATGCCGAAGCCGATCCGCCAGGATAATGGTTCGGGCATGCACACGCACATCTCGATCTGGGAAAAGGGCAAGCCGCTCTTCGCGGGCAACGGCTATGCCGGCCTCAGCGACATGTGCCTCTATTTCATCGGCGGCGTCATCAAGCACGCCAAGGCGCTGAACGCCTTCACCAATCCGACGACGAACAGCTACAAGCGCCTCGTCCCGGGCTTCGAGGCGCCGGTGCTGCTCGCTTACTCGTCGCGCAACCGCTCCGCCTCGTGCCGCATTCCCTATGGTGCGGGCGCCAAGGCAAAGCGTGTCGAGTTCCGCTTCCCCGATGCAATGGCGAACCCCTATCTGTGCTATTCGGCGCTGCTGATGGCCGGCCTCGACGGAATCCAGAACAAGATCCATCCCGGCGACGCGATGGACAAGAATCTGTACGACCTGCCGCCCGAGGAACTGGCCGAAGTGCCGACGGTCTGCGGATCCTTGCGCGAAGCGCTCGACAGCCTCGCCGCCGACCACGACTTCCTGCTGAAGGGCGACGTGTTCAGCAAGGATCAGATCGAAGCCTATATCGAATTGAAATGGGCCGAAGTATATAATTTCGAACAGACGCCGAGCCCGGTCGAGTTCGACATGTACTATAGCGCCTGATCGTTCGCGATCAGCGACGCCAAGGAGGGGTGCCCGGTTCGGGGGAACCGGGCACCCTTTTCGTTTTCTCCGATCCGCTGACCCCCGACCTACGCCGCGGGTAATTGCGCGCCCGGTCAACCGGCCCGAAGGCGCCTGTCAGATGACAGGAGAGCCGAGTGACCTGGAAAATAGCAGCAGCCGTGCTGGCATCATTGTTGACCGCGTGCAGCAGCGGCGAAAGCGCCGAAGTCCATGACCGCACACCGGCGGGCTATCGCGAGGCGGCCGCGGCGCTCGACGCGGCGATTGTGGCGAAGGATGAAGCGGCGCTCGAACGCTTGCTTGCCGAAGATTTTCTGTGGGTCCGCGGCAGCGGCGCCAAGGGCGACAAACAGGCCTTCATCAGCGCCCTGGCCGCGCCGTCGATCCGCATCGAGCCCTTTACCCCCAGCGAGACGCGGTGGATCACCTCGGGCGACAGCGCGCTGCTGGCCGCAACCAACCGGCTTGTCGGCACCGCCGACGGTGCCGCATTTGTCGATCGCCACCGTTTTGCCGACCATTGGCTGTGGCGCGACGGCGCGTGGCGCCTTGTCTATATCCAGGTCACGCCGGTGCCCGATCCGGGCGCCGACAACTGACGCAGCTATCGCGGCGTCATCATCCCGCGCCGTCCGACCGCAACGAAACAGGCGAGCAGCAACGCGCCGAAGGACAACGATACCAGATCCAGCGCATTGGGACCGTCGGCCAGGCCAACCGCGCTCGCCCCGCCCCACAGGATCAGGACGGGCATGAGCAGATTGCCCGCGATGGCACCGGTGTCGATCGTCAACTGTCGCCAAAGCTCGTCAAAGCTCCGCCACATCCACACCGACACCAGCGTGAGCAGCGACAGCACCGCGACCAGCAGGCCATAGGCAACCGGCGGCGTGATCAACCCCGCGCCACCCTCGGCGGCGGTAGCGACCGAATGCGCCAGCAGCATCAACGCCATGCCGAGGATCAGGCAACAGACCGCGCTCGCGCCCATATGCGCGCGCTCTTCCACAATTTCCTCGGCATCGGTGACGTTGAGCAGCCGCTTGCCGAGCAGGCGCGGGGCGAGCGTACCGATCCCGACGAACAATCCCATCAGCGCATAGATCAGGCCGACCCCGATCAGGATGATCGCCGAGGGCGCCCAGTCGCGCCCGCCCTGCCCTTCCACCAAGCTGAGCACCGCAATCATGCCGCCCGCGCCGGCGATCCCGCCGATTAAGGCTTGCACCGCGATCTTGCGCCAGCCCGTTGGCTCGCTTGCGGTCGTTGTCATCCTCCTACTCCTTCGCCACCCAAGG
>JAHCKJ010000342.1 GCA_026125835.1 Sphingopyxis sp. | reverse complement strand
CATCGGCAGAAGATGCGGCAACGAGCGCCAGCGTCGAAAATCCCCGCACGGGAACTTCCCAGCCCAGGCCAAGGCCGCGGGCAGCCGCGATCGCAATACGTACCCCGGCGAAGCTGCCCGGGCCGCAGCCGACCGCCAGCGCATCGGCACGGCCGCCCCGGCTCAGTTCCGCAACAAGCGGGATCAGCCGCTCGGCATGGCCGCGGCCGATCACTTCGTGCCGGTGATCCATCACCACCCCCGCCTCGATCAATGCGACCGAACAGGCTTCGCTCGCCGAATCGATCACCAACTGGCGCACAGAGTCAGACCGAACCGTTCAGGCGACGCGGTTGAAGCGCGCGAAGTCCGGACGCGGACTGCGCTCGAAGATGCTCGCGGGATCGCCATAACCCAGCGTCGAAATGAAATTGCTCTTCACCTTGGGCTGGTCGGCAAAGAAGGCCGCGTCGACAGCATCGTTGCTGAACCCCGACATCGGCCCCGTATCGAGTCCCAGCGCGCGCGCCGCGAGAATGAAATAGGCGCCCTGCAAACTGGAGTTGCGAAACGCCGTTGCCTTCGCAAGCTCGTCGTTCCCGGCAAACCAGCTGCGCGCATCGGTGTGCGGAAAAAGCTCGGGCAGATTTTCGTAAAATTCAAAGTCCATGCCGATGATCACCGTGACCGGCGCCGCCAGGATCTTTTTGGCGTTGTCGGGCAAAGCCAGCGCGGCAAGCCGCTGTTTGGCGTCGTCGGACGTACACCAGACGAGGCGCGCCGGCAGGCAATTGGCGCTCGTCGGCCCGAACTTTATGAGGTCCCAGATCGCGTGCAACTGCGATTCTGAAACAGGCTTGTCGAGATAGCCGTTATAGGTGCGCGCGGTGCGAAAAAGCTGGTCGAGGGCGCTGTCGGATAGCGGCTCGCTCATGGCAGGTCTCCTGATGATAGGGTCGTGGGGCGGACGGTCAGACCGCGTGAACCGCGGTGACTTCCGGCACATAATGTTTGAGCAACGATTCGATGCCATTCTTCAGCGTTGCCGTCGACGACGGACAACCCGCGCAGGCGCCCTGCATCTTCAGATACACATTGCCCTTGTCGAACCCGCGATACACGATGTCGCCGCCGTCGTTCGCGACAGCCGGCCGCACACGCGTTTCGATCAATTCCTTGATCTGCTCGATGACGTCGGCATCGGCCGGGTCGTCGGCAAACCCCGTTTCGACTTCGGGTGGCACCGAAAAATTCGCGCTGGCGGCGTTGAACAGCGGCACCTCGGCCAGGAAATGATCCATCAGGATCCCGAGTACATCGGGCTTGAGGTCGCTCCACCCGACCCCCGGCGCCGCGGTGACCGACACAAAATCGCGACCGAAGAACACGCCGGTCACATCGCCCAGCGAAAAAAGCGCGGCGGCGAGCGGCGAGGCTTCGGCTTCTTCGGGCGTCGCGAAATCGCGGGTGCCCGACTCCATGACCGCGCGGCCTGGCAGGAATTTGAGCGTCGCCGGATTGGGCGTCGATTCGGTTTCGATCAGCATGGGCTGCATGTGGGACCGCGCGGGGCTTTGTGCAAGACGCGAGACATGCGCTAAAGCCCGCCGATGCGCCGCTTTGCCCATTTTGCCGCCATCGACTGGTCGGGCGCCCGTGGCGAGCGGCAGCGCGGGATCGCGGTAGCGCTCGCTACGGGATCGGCGCCCCCTGCCCTGCTGCGCCCCGGCCATGTCTGGTCGCGCGCCGAAGTGCTGGCATGGCTGGCCGATATCGCGGCGTCGGAAACCGACATGATGATCGGCTTCGACTTTTCGGCCGCCTTCGCTTTTACCGACTGCGGCGCCTATTTTCCTGCCTGGGATGCCAGTCCCGCCGATCTCCCGGCGCTCTGGGCGCTGGTCGAGCAATTTTCGGCAAGCGACCCGCATTATGAAATCGGGGGTTTTCTGGCGCACCCTGCGGCGCGGCGCCATTTCCGCCACGCGCGCGGCGACGTCGGCGACCTTTTTGTGCCCGGCACCGGACGCCTGCGCGTCGTCGAACGGCACCAACGCGACACGCGGCAGGCGGCAAGCGTCAGCAATTTCAACCTGGTCGGCGCGGCGCAAGTCGGCAA
>JAHCKJ010000341.1 GCA_026125835.1 Sphingopyxis sp. | reverse complement strand
GCGGCGTCGCGCTGCGCCTCGCTCACCGCCACTCCGGCCCGGCGCCGGCCGGCGTCAAAGATTGTCGCACTCGCATCGCCGCCCGCCGACCAGCTGAACGACCCGCCGTCGAACAGGCTCGACAGGGCGTTGCTGGCAAAGCCCAGCAAACCGGTGAGCGAGATCGACGGGAAGAGCTGCGCACGCGCGACGCCGATGTCGGCGTTGGCGGCGCGCAGGCCATATTCGGCCTCGATCACATCGGGGCGGCGGAGCAGGATTTCAGAGCTGATCCCCGCAGGCAGCCCCACAACCGAGGGTGTGACTTCGGTGAGGCCCGCGGGGAGCAGCAGGCGATCGACATCGCCGCCGACGAGCAGACGGATGAGGTTCTCGTCCTGCGCGATCGCGGTCTTTTGCTGCGCGATCGCATCTTCGGCGGTCGCGAGTATCTGTTCGGCCTGGCGCAGGTCGGTGCGCGGCGCCACCCCGCCATCGAGCCGCGCCCGCGTCAGCCGGACGCTTTCGCGCGCATTGACGGCGGTGTCCTCGGCGATTCTCAACAGGTCGCGGTCGGCGCCATAGGTCGCCCAAGCGTCGGCCAGATTGGCAACCAGCGCGAGCCGCACGGTGCGCGATGCGGCCTCGGTCGCCAGGGCACGGTTGCGGTCGGCTTCGCTGGCGTTGGCCAGCTTGCCGAACAAATCGATTTCGAACGCGCTGATGCCGCCGCGCAGCGAGAAATCCCCGCGGCCATTGCCGTCGCCGCTGCCATCCGAATAGCCCGCTCCGGCGCTGATCCCGATGGCCGGGAATTGGTCTGTCCGCGTCACGCGGGCGCGGGCGCGCGCCGCCGCCACATTGGCATAGGCGACGCGCAAGTCGCGATTGTTCGCCAGCGCCTGTTCGACCAGCGTTTGCAACCGGGGGTCGGTCAATATGCTTTGATAGGACAGGATCGGCAGCGCCGCCTCGCTCTGCAACAGATAGGCATCGCCTACCGGCCAGCTTTGCGGCACCGGCGGGGGCGGCAGCACCGTTTGCGGCGCCAGCGAGCAACCCGCGAGTCCAAGGGTTCCGGCAAGCAGCAGGGAACGGGCGCCGATCATGCCGGCATCTCCGCCGGACCTTCACCCCTGCTCTTGCCAAAACGCTCCCGCAGCGCCGCCAGCCCGTCGCGCACCCCGCGGCGGACGAGGACGAAGAACAGCGGGATGAAAAAGATCGCGAGCAGGGTCGCGGTCAGCATGCCGCCGATCACCGAGGTGCCGATCGCGATGCGGCTGTTGGCCCCGGCGCCCGACGCCAGCGCGAGCGGAATGACGCCGAAGATGAAGGCAAAGCTGGTCATCAGGATGGGACGCAGGCGGATGCGCGCCGCGGTGACCGCCGCCTCGATGACGCGCTTGCCCTTTTTCTCCTCCTGCTCGGCGAATTCGATCATCAGGATGGCGTTTTTCGACGCGAGCCCCATCGTCGTCAGCAGTCCGATCTGCAGATAGACGTCATTTTCCAGACCGCGCAGCGTGACCGCGAACACCGCGCCGACCAGCCCGAGCGGGATCACGAGCAGCACCGCGACGGGGATCGACCAGCTTTCGTACAGCGCCGCAAGACAGAGGAACACGACGAGCAGCGACAGCGCATAGAGCAGGGGCGCCTGCCCCGACGACAGCCGTTCCTGATAGGATGCGCCCGACCAGGCGACGCTGGTGCCGGGGATTTCGGCGGCGAGCGCAGCGATTTCGTCCATCGCCTCGCCCGAACTGGTCCCCGCGGTCGGCTGGCCCGAAATTTCGAAGGCGGGGACACCCTGAAAGCGCGATGTGGTGCTGGGGGTCGTCGACCAGCCGATCTGCGCAAAGGCGGAAAAGGGCGACATTTCGCCGTCGGCCGACCGCACATACCATTGGCCAAGGTCTTCGGGCTTGGCGCGATAGGGGGCGTCGCCCTGCACATAGACGCGCTTCACCCGCCCCTTGTCGATGAAGTCATTGACGTAACGGCCGCCCCAGGCGGTCGACAAAGTATTGTTCACGTCGGCATTGCTGAGGCCGTAGGCGGTCAAACGCGCGGTATCGATATCGACCTTCAGCGTCGCCAGATCGGGGAGGTCGCTGAGCCGGACCGACGTCA
>JAHCKJ010000340.1 GCA_026125835.1 Sphingopyxis sp. | reverse complement strand
CACGCAAAGGCGCAAAGAAGAAGAAGCGATTTCTCACACAAAGACACAAAGAGGGCGGTGCGCGGGACAGGCGGAGACTCAGGCTCGCGCGAAGCGCGTTTTCGATGATCGCCTGCGGCGAAGGGTGGACGCCAACTGGCCAGACGCACCCTCTTTGTGTCTTTGCGTGAGATTTTTCTTCTTCGCGCCTTTGCGCCTTTGCGTGAGATAGTCTTTCCCTACCGCGACTAACTATACCCCAAATGCCGCATGATCCGGTCGATCAGGCGGCGTTATTCGCTCGTCGGGGTGGGGATGATCGCCGCAGGTGGTTCGATCCGGCGACCGAACAGCGGACGGCGCGGCGGAACAAGCGGGGACAAACGCATCGGGGGCTCGCCTTCAATATGCGGTCGCCCCCCGGCACCGCAATGGTTCTGGTCCCGGCGCCCATGTGAAGGCGCGTGGTTGCAGAACCGTGTAAAGCGCTGGTTACTGCTTTCTTTCCGGTACCGTGAAGGTGCCGGTGACGCGCCCGCCGGTGCCGCCCGCAACCGGATTGCCGTCGGGACCGCGCGCCGCGCCGCGCCCGTCGACGGTCGCGCGACCGCTGTTGAGGTCAATCACCAGCCGCCCGCCGCGCAGATTGTTGCCGCGCTGGCGCAGCTCGACATTGCCGACCATCGTGATCAGGCGGCGGTCGAGGTCATAGATCGCGACATTGCCCGACGCGCGCTCGTCGCCCTTCGTCACCACGACGCCGCCGGTCGCGTCGAGCCGGTTGACGTCGGTGCCGCCCGATCGGGTGTAGGCGACCGTCATGCGCGCCGCGGTGACGGTCATCCCCGCCTGCGTCACGCGGACATTGCCCGCGATGACGACGCGGTCGGCGCGGTCCTGCACCTCGATGCTGTTCGCGGCGAAATCGACCGGGGCGTTGCTGTTGTGGTTCGCCAGCGCCTGCGCCCGGGCCGCATCGCCGCCAGTACCGAGCGACAACATGGCGAGGCTGGTCAGCGCAAACCCCGCGCCCGCCAGCAACATGCTCCTCAGCGGCGAAAAGCGGTTCATTTGAGCACTCCCTGGTTGATCCGCAGCCGGGCATTGCCCTCCAGCCGCACGATCCGCTGGTCAAGATCGGCCGACAGCTGGTTGGCCGAGAAACTGCCGATGTTCAATGCCCCGCTGACGCCGCCGCGACCGACCAGGCTGCGCGTCTTGAGGTCGACCGACACATTGCTGGCATCGATGCGATAGCCGTCGGCGCTTTTCACCTGCACCAGCCCCGGCACCGCGACCTTTTCGGTTTCCATATTATAGGCACTGTCGCGCGCGACGATCGTCGCCGGACCGTCGTCGAGGCGGATCGCCCCCGACAGGTCGTTCATCCGCACGATCGGTTCGGCCGAGCTTTTCTGGACCGCGCTGCCCGCGAGCAGCGCAAAGGGCTGGCCCTTGGCATCCTGGCCGCGATATTCGGCGCGGGTGACCTTCATCCGTTCGCTCGCCATGTCGACCTTGTCCTTGGCGAGCAGGAAGCTGATTTCGGCGCGCTGGGTAAAGGGCGAAAAGACCAGCACTGCCGCGACGACGCCGATGACGAGGGGCAGGCCAAAGCGCAGGATGCGCACGACGCGGTCGTGACTCGACCCGCTCGCCGCCCACAGCCGGCGCATCGTGCGATCAAGATCGGCGCGTTCGGACATCGGGTCGGCTCTCGTCAGCTATGCGCAAAAATGTCGGTTTCGGGCCAGCCGGCCAGGTCGAGCGCCGCGCGCGTCGGCAGGAAATCGAAACAGGCCTGCGCCAATTCGGTGCGCCCCTCGCGCGCCAGCCGCATGTCGAGAATGTCCTTCATCGCGTGCAGGAAGCGCACGTCGCTCGCGGCATAGTCGCGCTGCGCGTCGCTGAGCTCGGCGGCGCCCCAGTCGCTCGACTGCTGCTGCTTCGACACTTCCTGCCCCAGCAGTTCGCGCACCAGTTCCTTCAGCCCGTGGCGGTCGGTATAGGTGCGCACCAGCCGCGAGGCGATCTTGGTGCAATAGACCGGCGTCGTCACCACGCCCAGCGCCTGTTGCAGCGCGGCGATGTCGAAGCGCGCGAAATGGAACAGCTTCAGGCGGCCGGGGTCGGCCAGGATCGCCTTCAG
>JAHCKJ010000034.1 GCA_026125835.1 Sphingopyxis sp. | reverse complement strand
CGGTCCGAAACTGAAGGCGAGCGACAGCGACGCCGCGACCGATCCGTCGCTCGCCACCTCGCCAAATCCGCTCAGCTGTAAGCGGTTGAAACGACGCGTATATCCGGCGCCGACGCGCGCGCGTTCGAGCCCGCGGTCATAGCCGAGCTCGGCGCGCCACTCGGCATCGCCCTTTCCTGCCCATTCGCCGATCAACGCCATGCGCGTGTCGCTGTTGGCGCCGGACAGCGCAAAGCGCGCCTCGCCGCGGAGACGCACGCGCCCGATGCGGGCGTTGGCGAGCAAGGTGGCGGTCAGATTGTCGGGGGGATCGGGGCCGATCGGCACCTTGGTCCGCGCCCAGTCGAGCTGGCCGGTAAAGGTCAATGCGCGGAAACTTGCCGATGCCCGCGCGCTCGCTTCCAGACTGGAAATGCCCGATCGGCGGTCGACCTGGCGCAGATCGAAATGCAGCGGCAGCACGGTCCGCCCCAGCTTCACCGACTGGTCGACCGAAATCGAATAGAGCCCGTTGATATTGCCGAGGAAACGGTCGGACACAAAACCGTTCCACCCGCGCATCGCATCGGCGCGGACGTAGGTTTCGCCGAAACCGGCCAGCCAGCTCGCGCGCACGGCGCCGCCGCCGTCATTGGCATAGCTGCCGCCGACCTCGAGCAAGGTCGGCCCGATCGAGCGGCGCAGCGCGGCCTCGACATAGTTGCGCCGGACATCCTCGATCATCAGGCTGTGCGCATAGGCGGCCACCGACGTGCGCGTATCGAGCCCGCGCTCGATACCCAGCGTCCCGCGCCAGCCGCGCCGGAACGGCCCGCGCCGCCGCCCGCCGAACTCGATCAGATCGGCGTTTTCCTGCGCGAGGCCCGCCCAATACCAGGTCTTTTGCGGCGGGATCGAATCCATCCCGACCTGCACCTGTTTGATTTCGCGCCGGATTTGCCCCTGCGGACCGTAAAGCACGATTTCAAAGCGGTTCGCGCCATATTGGAGCGGCACGTCGAGAAATTCGTAGCGGCCGTCGCGGTTGGGACTGGTGAAGGCCAGCAACTGGCCGTTGCGATACAGTTCGGCGTCCCACCCGGCGGGCAGGTCGCCGCGAAAATTCGTCTTGTCGAAACTGTCGGGGCGTTCGATCGGGCGGTTGGTGAGCACCGCGCCGCGGCCAGGCGCCGACGACGCAACGATCCCGGTCGACAACAGGCTGACATCGCCCGCCGCATAATGCGTCGCCTTCAGCGGCCCGAGCAGCCGGCCCTCGGGATCGGTGCGATAGAGCCGCATCCGCAGGCTGTCGGGAACGCCTTCATTGTCCGACGACAGCCGCGCATCGAAACTCTGTTTGAGCACCTCGCCCGCCGCGAAAATCTCGTAACGCCCCTGAATATAAGATCCGCCGCGCCGGTCCGACACAAACCCCGCCGACGCAACGACATCGACCGAGGGGGTCGCCCACCCCTGATACGGCCGCGATGCCTGCGGCAGGCTGGCGAGGTCGAACTGCGCCGCCGGGCGAATCGCTGCGGCGCGCGCGCGCCGTTCGGCGGCGAGCTGGAACGGCAATTTGTCCTTGCTGTCGATGCGCAGCACCGCGTTCGACAGATCGGCGGCGATCGGCACGCCGAGCCATTTGGTCAGACCGGTCAGCTCGACGCACCAGCCCGCCGGGGTGTCGCGGATCGTCGTCGCCGACAGCCGGTAACTCTGGCTGCCCGCGCGCACCTCGCCCGCGTCGCGGTCGATGACCAGACTGCGCCGCTCGTCGAACACCCAGCCGGTTGCGCGGCGCAACTTCTTGTCGACGCGCACCGCGAGGTCGAGCGCCAGCACCACGTCGGCCAGGTCGACGCAGATCCCCTGCGGCGTCTGGTACCCGCGTACCCCGTCGCCCAGCCGATATTGGCCCGAGCGCAGATCGAACAGCCAGCTGTCGTCCTCGTTCGGCGCCCAGCTGTCGGTGGCCAGCGAAACCGGCGCGCTGTCGACGGCCTTGGCGCCGGAGGGGACAAGCCCCGCCAGCGCCAGCCCGGCGAGGATCGCCGGTTTCCATCGGGTCAGCGCCGCGCGAATCACGGCCCGGCTTTCGCCCTGCCCCTATCGCGTCACTTGACCACCCGGTCGACCTGGTCGATCGTGCCGCCGCCGACCTCGCGGTCCTCGCTATAGCGGATGCGCACCGGCCCTTTCAGCTTGGCGGCGAGTTCGGGGGGCACGCGCAGCGACACTTCGCGCGCGCCGACCTCGGGATAGACGGCGATGCCGCGCGCGAGCAGCAACGGCTCGCTGACCCCCGGCCGCGTCACCTCGATATCGCCATAGACCGACCGATTGCCCGTGCGCGTCAGGCCGAAATTGAACGCCGGTCCGTCGGGTGTATCGGCGACCCAGGCCTCGCCGATCGACGCCTCGGCGCCCAGGTCGCCGACGCGAACGATCACCGGAATGGTGATGCCATAGATCGGGGTGAGCGCGATCGACACCCCCGCGCTCGCGGGTCTGGCAACATCGCTTGCGGTGGCCGGCGCCGCATCGGGCACGGCGCGGAACAGCATGTGCGCGCGATATTCGCCCGGCGGCGTGCCTTCGGGAATGCGCACCCCGACGCGGATCACCTGCGGCTGGTTCGGCGGCAGCGTGACGCGGCGCGGGCTGAACGCGATCATGTCGAGCGCGGCGCGCTCGGCGGGGGTGGCGTCGGCCTCGGCAATCTCGTCGAGCCCGCCGGCCGCGGTCATCCGCTTGATCTCGAGGCTGATGCGATAGGTCGCGGGTTCGGAGCCGATGTTGTTCAACACCACTTCGGTGCCGCGCGACCCGTCGAGCACGACGCGCGTCGGCGCGACGAGCAGGTCGCCCGCGGCATGGACAGGAAACGCCGCAAAGCCGCACAACGCGGCGCAAAACAGGCCGAAGCCCTTCAGAAAATCAGGCATGGATACGATCCCCACAATCGTTGGTCCCGGCACGGCTCACGCCGCCCCGTCTGGTCCCGTCCTGCCTGCGCCAACATGGTTGATATTTCGCTAACCATGGCGGCGGCACATGAAGATCGCGCACAAAAAAGGCCGCCGGACCTGCGCCCGGCGACCCTTTTCGGTGTCGGCGGGGTTTAACCCGCCATATTCGCCGCCTTACTGATAGTTGGCGGTGACGTTGAACGTGCCCGTGTAATCGCCCGCCGTCTGGTTGGCGCCGACGTTCAGCGTGCCGCCGACCTGAAAGCTGCCGCCCGTCGCGCCCAACGTGATGTTCGCCGACGAATAGGTCAGCGACGAGGTCATCGTGCCGCCCAGCGAGCCGTTGAGCGTCACGCTCGCATCGCCGCCGACGAGGACGACGGCACCGCTCGTGCCCTGGACGTCGAAGTTCGCCGCGGTGGTCGTGCCGGTGCAGGTCAGCCCCGCGCCACAGGTCGCCGCGCCGCTGGTCGAAACCGAAACGGTCGAGGCGGTCGCGCCGCTGATGATCGTCGCATATTGCAGCGCGCTGGTGTTGGTCAGCGTGATCTGCCGCAGGATCTTGGCCGTGGCCGTACCCGTGGCCGTTGCCGCATGCGCCGCCGAAGCGTTCATGGCGAGGGCAGCAATCGCGGCGCCGAGGACGGCGCGCTTCATTCCAAATTTGCGCATATGTTTGGTCCCTTGAATTCGAAGACAGATTGTCAAAACGCGAATGGATATCCCACCCCATTCGCCGACCCTGTTAGCCGGACACCCGTTCAGCTTTTGCCAGCAAGCTTGGTTAACGGCGCAGTAGCAATTGACCCGCCTTACCTGGGGCAAGCGAGCGAAATCAGGGTGTTAGCTTGATGTTTAGCCGGGCGCGGTGAGCGTCCGTTACAATTTAACAGCCCGGACTGGTACAAATTTAGCAGGCAGCGCCAGATCGATTCGTCGAAAAGAGGATCTCGGGCAGAGACCGCAGAGTGCGCCGAGGTTCGGACACAGCCAGTCTGCGTTCTCTGCGGCCTGTGCGCGAATCAAATTTCAGACCAGTATCGACTCAGATCCCCTCGCCGCTCAGCCGCTGACAGATCATATCGAGCTGGTCGAGCGACGCGAATTTCAGCGTCAGATTGCCCTTGCCCCCGCCGGCATAATGGATTGCGACCCCGATCCCCAGCAGTTCGGACAAATGACGCTCGACCGCAACGATGTCGGGATCGCGCCCGCCGGGGCCGTCCATGCTCTTATATTCCAGCGGCGCCTTGCGCCCGCCGCCCTTGCCGTCGCGCACCAGCGCCTCGACGGCGCGCACCGACAGGCCTTCCTTGACCACCCGCCGCGCGATCGCCTCGGCATCATCGGCGCCGATCAGCGCGCGCGCGTGCCCCATCGCCAGCGATCCGTCGCCGACCAGCGCCTGCACCGCTTCGGGCAGGTCGAGCAGTCGCATCAGGTTCGCGACATGGCTGCGCGACTTGCCGACCAGCTTCGCCAGCGCCTCCTGGTTATGGCCGAAATCGTCGATCAGGCGGCGATAGGCGCCCGCTTCCTCGATCGCGCTCAAATCCTGGCGCTGGATATTCTCGACCAGCGCAATCTCGTAGGTTGCCGCGTCGTCGAGGTCGCGCACCAGCGCCGGAATCTGGTGGAGCCCGGCGCGCTGCGCCGCGCGCCAGCGCCGCTCGCCCGCGACCAGCTGATACCCTTCGCCATCGGGCGCGCGGCGCACGATCACCGGCTGCAACAGGCCGCGCAGCGCGATCGAATCGGCCAGCTCGGCGATCGCCGCCTCGTCGAAATGGCGCCGTGGCTGGCCGGGCAGCGGGCGAATCGCGCCGACCGCTACGTGCTGGACCGCATCGCCCGATGTCGTCGGCGCTGCTTTCGCCGCGCCGCCGGGGCTCGCGAGCACCGGCGCCTCGGCGGCGACGTCGCCGAACAGCGCGTTGAGCCCGCGTCCTAGTCCCGATGGCCGCTTTCGCGCCGAAGGATTCTGAATTTCCTCTTTTTTATCAGTCATTTAAGCGGCCTTGCGGACGTTGGGCAGACGATCGATCAGCTCGCGCGCCAACGCGATATACGCCGCCGACCCGGCACAGCGATGATCATAGATCAGCGCCGGCAAACCGTGGCTCGGCGCTTCCGACAGGCGAACATTGCGCGGAATGACGGTTTGAAACACCACCGGCCCCAGCACGTCGCGGACATCGTCCGACACCTGGTCGGTCAACCGGTTGCGGCGGTCGAACATCGTCAGCGCCACCCCCAGGATCGACAATTTCTGGTTGAAGCGCTCGCGCACCCGCTCGACCGTCGTGAGCAGCTGGCTCAGTCCCTCGAGCGCGAAAAATTCGCATTGCAACGGCACGATCAGCGATTCGGCGGCGATCAGCGCGTTGAGCGTCAGCATCCCCAGCGACGGCGGGCAATCGATCAGACAGATGTCCCACTGCCCCGCCTCGGCACCGGTCAGCGCCTGTTCCAGCCGGTGCAGCCGGTCGGCAAATTCGATCAGTTCGATTTCGGCGCCCGACAGGTCCACCGTCGCCGGCACGATGTCGAGCCGCGGTACCGCCGTCGGCACCGCGCAATCGGCGAGCGGCGCGTCGCCGCGCAGCAATTCATAACTCGAAAACTCGCGCTGCGCCTGTTTGATGCCCAGCCCGGTCGAGGCATTGCCCTGCGGATCGAGGTCGATGATCAGCGTCCGCCAGCCCGTCGCCGCGAGGGCGGTGGCCAGGTTGATCGCGGTCGTCGTCTTGCCGACCCCGCCTTTCTGGTTCGCCACGGCAATGCGGATCATGCTTTTCCTCGCTGTTTTGCCGGAATTTTTCCGCTTCCGACCAGGATCTGGCTGTCGGCGTCGGTACGGCTTTGTTCCACGTGAAACAGATTCTGCCACGGCTGCGGCAGCAACGCCAGTTCCTTAACCGCGTTTCGGCCCTTTGGCAGCAGCCAGCGCGTCGATTCGGTGGAAAAACGCGCGGATAAGTCGATCAATCTGTCGAGCGGGGCAAAAGCGCGCGCGCTGATCGTCGCCGCCGGCCGCGTTGCGACGCGCTCGAGTGGCGCTTCGGCGACCTCGACATGGCCTAGTCCCAGTTCGGTAACCACCGCACGCAGGAAATCGCACCGCCGCCGCCGCGATTCGACGAGCAGCATCGGCCGCTCCGACAATATCGCCACAACCAGGCCCGGCAGCCCCGGCCCACTCCCCAAATCGACCCAGAGCCCCTCGCCGTCGCGCGTATCGAGCGCCAGAAGCTGCGCGCTATCGGCGATATGCCGCACCCACAAGGTCGGGATCGTCGAAGCCGCGATCAGATTCTGGCGATCATTCTCGGTCACCAGCATCGCCGCAAACCGCTCCAGCCGGACCCATTGCACCGCCGTCGGCGTGAACGTCCGTTCCAGCCACTCGCGCGCTGCGCCTTCATCATTCAACAGTCCAGCACCCGTCACTTGGTTCTTTCACTATCCCCGACATGCGGGCTTATCTTTCTTTGCGCCTTTGCGCCTTTGCGTGAGATTTTGAAAGCCCCGCGCGCGCAGGACCAGCGGATAATGCGATGTCTTTTGTCATGGTCCTGCGAATGACGACGGTCTGGAGACGACCGAAACCAGCCATCGAGCTATTGTGAGATTCGCGCAGAGGTCGCAGAAAACGCAGAGATGATAAAGGGTTCACGCGGAGCCGCGGAGCCGCGGAGATGATGCCGTTACCGATAGTGCATCGTTTGAAATCTCGGCGATCCCCGCCCTGCCTGACGATCGGCTGCGCCGCTCTGTCTTTCTTCTCCGCGGCTCCGCGTCTCCGCGTGAACAATCTTTTGACGCTCTGCGAACGCTGCGCGAATCTTCTTTCGTCCGTACGTCCGCCACTCAACCCAAAGCGGACGCCTCGGTCCGCAACCACAATCGTTGCAGTTCAGGCCGCCCGCCGCCGGCTATGCACCATGATGGCGGTCAACGCCGCCGGGGTCACCCCGTCGATCCGCCCCGCCTGCCCCAGCGTCTCGGGCCGCGCCTTGCCCAGCCGTTCGACCATCTCGCGCGACAGGCCGCCGATCGCGGCATAATCGAGCGCGGGGTCGAGGCTGATCGCTTCGTTCGCGGCGAGCGCGCGCAACTCGGCATCCTGCCGCGCGATGTACGGCGCATAATGCGCGTCCTCGACCAGTTCGGATAGAATCGTCGGGTCGATGGCATCCAGCTCGGGCGCCAGCTGCACCAGCTTGGCCATCGTCACATCGGGAAAGCGCAACAGCTCGATCCGCGTGCGCGCGACGCCGTCACCGGGAATGCCCATCCCGATCGTGCCATAATCGGCACTCGTCACCGGTACCGCGAGAAGCTTGTCCGCCGCGGCGCGCGCGCCCATCCGCTTGTCGAACAACGCCGCGGTCGCCGGACGCACCAGCCCCAGCGCAATCCCCTTCGGCGTCAGCCGCGTCGCGGCATTGTCGGCGCGCAGCCGCAGCCGGTACTCGGCGCGCGCGGTGAGCATCCGGTACGGCTCGGTCACCCCCTGCAACACCAGATCGTCGACCATCACCCCGATATAGGATTCGCTGCGGTCGAGAATCAGCGGATCGCGACCCTGCACCGCCAACGCCGCATTGGCGCCCGCAACCAGCCCCTGCGCCGCGGCTTCTTCATATCCGGTCGTGCCGTTGATCTGCCCCGCGCAATAAAGCCCGGGCATCGCGCGCACCTGCAACGTCCGGTCGAGCGCGCGCGGGTCGATATGGTCATATTCGACCGCATAGCCCGGCACGACCATTTCGACCGCCTCGAGCCCATCCATCGTGCGCAACATCGCGAGCTGGACGTCAGCCGACAGCGAGGTCGAAATGCCGTTCGGATAGACGAGATGGGTATCGAGCCCCTCGGGCTCCAGAAATATCTGATGCCCGTCGCGGTCGGCAAAGCGGTGAATCTTGTCCTCGATCGACGGGCAATAGCGCGGCCCCGCCGCGCCGATCGCGCCGGTGAACAGCGGCGAGCGATGCAAATTGTCGGCGATGATCCGGTGCGACTCGGCATTGGTGCGCGTGATCGCACAGAAGATCTGCGGCACCGTCCGCGCATTGTTCCACGTGGAACAGGTCCAGGTCGCACCCTCGGCGCTGTCCGACGGCTGTTCGGCGAGCCGCGCCCAGTCGATCGTCCGTCCGTCGAGCCGCGGCGGCGTGCCGGTCTTGAGCCGTGCCATCGGCAGGGCGGCGGCGCGCAATTGTTCGGCGAGGCGGTGTGCGCCATCCTCACCGATGCGTCCCCCAACCATCCGTTCCTCGCCGCGGAACATCCGGCCGCCCAGAAATGTACCCGTCGCCAGCACCACTGCCGGCGCGCTCAGTGCCGTCCCGTCAGCAAGGTCAAGGCCTTCAAGGGTCATTCCATCGCCCGCGAGCCGCAACGCTGCCGCTTCTCCCGCAATCACAGTGATGCCATCTTCGGCGGCGAGCATCTGCTGAATCGCGTCGCGGTAGCGTGTGCGGTCGGCCTGGATGCGCGGCCCCTGCACCGCCGCACCCTTCGACGCGTTGAGCATCCGGTAATGGATCGCCGCCGCATCGGCCGCGCGCGCCATCCATCCGTCAAGCGCGTCAACCTCGCGCATCAGATGCCCCTTGCCCAGACCCCCGATCGCCGGGTTGCAGGACATGGTCCCGATCAGCGCCGGGTCGAAACTCACCAGCGCGACGCGCGCACCAAGGCGCGCCGCAGCGCCTGCGGCCTCGGTTCCGGCGTGGCCACCGCCGACCACGATGACATCATATATTGTGCTGCTGTGCATGATTGTGTCGGCGCATAGCCGAAAGCGCTGGTTAAATCCACCGCGAGCCGCGCGGTCAAATCTCACACAAAGACACAAAGATGGCGCGTTCGCCTGCTGGCGGACGCGCCATCTTTGTGTCTTTGTGTGAGAAAATTCGGTTTACACCCTGCCCGCGTCAGAATCGTTGTTCCACGTGGAACATCACTTCCCGATACAAAAGCGTCCGAACAGCGCATCGAGCATATCTTCCACCCCCGCGCGCCCGGTGATCCGGTCGAGCGCCGTCGCGGCAAGCCGCAGCCGTTCGGCGAGCAGGATCAAGTCGCCCGCTTCGCGCGATCGCGGCTCGACTTCCAGCCATTGTTTCGCGTCGGCGAGCGCCGCGCGCTGGCGCTGGCGCAGTGCGGCTTCGCCCTCGCGCGGCAGCAGTGTCCGCGCCATTTCGACGATCATGCGGTGGAGCCGGTCCATCCCCTCGCCCGTCCGCGCCGACAGGACGAGGTCGCACCGCGCCGCCTCGGCTTCGGCGGCGGCATCGCCGCGCCAGCGGTCGGCCTGCGGCGCGACCAGGATCGGGCGCGGATGCGCGGGCGCGTCTTTCGGTCGCCCCAGCCATAACAGGATGTCCGCCGCCGCGACCGCCGCCTTGGCGCGATCGATTCCGATCATCTCGATGTCGTCGGCACTTTCCGTACGCAGTCCCGCGGTGTCGGAAAAACGCATCGCAATCCCGTCGAGCGCCAATGGTGTCTCGATCACATCGCGTGTCGTCCCCGCCACCGGCGACACAATTGCGAGCTCCCTTTTCGCTAAAGCATTGATTAAAGTGGATTTTCCTGCATTTGGTGGCCCCGCGATGACCACCGACAACCCCTCCGAAATCACCTCGGCCGCGGGCCGCGCCAGCCACTGCGCCAATTCCTGCGCCAAAGCTGCCATCCCGCTAATCAAACGCTGCGCGACACCTTCGCCAACTTCCACATCATCTTCGTCGGCAAAATTCAGCTCGGCCTCTGCCCTCGCCATCATTGTCAGCAGCCGCTCCTGCCATCCCGCCACGGCGCGCGACACATGACCGCTCGCCATGCCCAGCGCCTGCACCCGCTGGCTCTCGGTCTCCGCCGCCAGCAAATCGGCCAAGCCTTCGGCCTCGGCCAGATCGATCCGCCCGTTGAGGAAAGCGCGTCGGGTAAACTCGCCCGCTTCGGCGCGGCGCAATCCGGGCATTGCGGCAAGCGCCGCTTCGACCGCGGCCACGACCGCGCGGCCGCCATGGAGGTGCAGTTCGGCCAGATCCTCGCCCGTCGCAGTCGCCGGTCCCGGAAACCAGAGGATCAGCGCGCGGTCGAGCGGTTCGCCATCGCCGGTCTGGAGCCCGGCCAACGTCGCCCGCCGCGGCGGCGGCAAGCGCCCGGCGAGCGCCCGCAACGCCTCACCCGCCCGTGCGCCGCTCACCCGCACGACGCCAATCGCCGCCGGCGGCATCCCGCTCGACAGCGCAAAAATCGTGTCGTTTGTGTCCGTTGGGGTCAGCTCTTGCGCCCCTTGGTCGACGTGTCGTCGCCCGCGTCGGCCGATTTTGCGCCGCCGCCCATCAATCCGCCGCCGAACTGGCCGAGCAGCGACTGGACCAGCTCCAGCCCGCTGCCGCCCATCGGCACCCAGGTCTTGACCATCTGCTGGACCATGTCGGGGGTAATCCCCTTCGCCATCAGTTCCTTGACGCGATCAAGATAGATGTCGTGCAGCGGTTCCAGATCGGGCAGGCCGAACAGGCGCCGCGCTTCTTCGGGCGTGCAGTCGATTTCGATATTGAATTTCATGCCTGTCTCCCGCCCCGAAAATGCCGGTTCGCCGCTTGAGCCGTGCCCGCAGCCCCGCTAGCTTCGCGCTTTCACACGAAAGAAGCAAGAGCAGGAGAAGCCCCGCATGGCCGCCACCAACACCTCGATCGCCGCTTTGAACGGTGCGGGCGAAATTCCCGCCTATGTCGCGCGGCCCGACGCCGATTCGCCGCGCGCGATCATCGTGATCCCGGAAATCTTCGGCATCAATGCCGGGATCCGCGAAAAATGCGACGAGTGGGCGGCGCAGGGCTATCTCGCAATCGCGCCCGACCTGTTCTGGCGTTTCGCCCCCGGGGTCGAGCTCGACCCCGATGTCGAGGCCGAGCTGCAGGAAGCCTTCGGCTATTTCGGCCAATATGACGCAGACGACGGGGTGAAGGACATCGAGGCGGCAATCCGCTGGCTTCATGGCCAAGGGGCGACCAAGGTCGGCTGCGTCGGCTTCTGTCTCGGCGGGCGGCTGGCCTATATGGCGGCGGCGCGCACCGACGTGAACGCCTCGGTTGGCTATTATGGCGTGATGATCGATCAGATGCTGAACGAAAGCCATGCGATCGCGCATCCCTTGATGCTGCATATTCCCACGGCGGACCATCTGGTCGGCCCCGAGGCGCAAGCCAAGATGCACGAAGGCCTCGATCCGCACCCCAAGGTCACGCTCCACGATTATGAAGGGCTCGACCATGGTTTCGCCGCCACCAGCGGCAACCGTCGCGACGAAGCGGGTGCGCAGCTGGCGGATGGCCGCACCCGCGCCTTTTTTGCGGAACATCTGGCATGAGCGCGCATCCGGGTCTCACCGCCTGGCACGCCTATATGGCGGCGGGCGGCGATCCGCAGGCACTGCGCGATCTGCTCGCCGAAGACGCCGTGTTTCATTCACCGGTCGTCCACACGCCGCAACAGGGCCGCGACAAGGTCTTCGCCTATCTGCACGCGGCCAGCCACGTTCTCGGCGGCGAGCATTTCCGCTATTTGCGCGAAATCGTCGACGGCAATCAGGCCATGCTCGAGTTCCAGAGCGAGCTCGACGGGATACAGATCAACGGCGTCGACATCATCCGCTGGAACGACGCCGGCCAGATCGCGGATTTCAAGGTGATGGTGCGCCCGCTGAAGGCGATCAACAAGGTCTGGGAGAAAATGGGGGCGATGCTCGCCGCGCAGGCGGGGTAAACTCTGTTTCAGTAAAGCCTAGATCAGGCTGAGCTCGGCGAGTTCGCGATAAAGTTCGGGCGGCAGGTCACCGTCGGCGCTGTTGTCGTCGATCGCCTGTGGCGCGTCTGCGGCGGCCAGATAGCGCCACCCCTGATGCGCGCGCTTCGGCGTCGGCTGCACACGCTCGAGATCGGCGACGCAGACGATATCGACGCGCCCGTCGGCACGATCGTCGAAGCGCAGAATTTCCACCCGCCCGACCAGCATATGTTTGACGATGAAGTGCAGCTTGCCGCCGAGCAACTCGTCGGCGCGCTTCGGCCTGAACCGCGTCGTGAAGCGGACTTCGCCGTCGCGCGCATAGTCCGCGATCCGTGCCTGCAACGACGGATAGTCCGAACAGCCGACGGCGACGCGGGTCATGTGGAGAGCAGACATGTCCGTGAGATGGGAAATAGACGGGAGGCTTCAAGCATCCCACAACTCTATGGTCAGAACTCGATCGACCAAAAATTGCGATCGACTGTAAACCGACATTTTCCGAGGACATCCATTCCGACAATGACGTCAAAATGACGCGCCATCGGCCATCCGAACCCGTCACACTCACCTAGAACATAAGGAAATGCGTGTGTTTCGGTCATTCCATTTGCGTCGCGATACCCAAGGAAACCCAACCGAAAAAAATAATAAGGCATCATGCGTTCGTCGGTCGCAGACCCGAGCGGCCTCTTTCCGTAGCTCCGCAAACCAAGTTGCGTGACGATAGTTGGTCCGACTCCGCTGCTCGTGGCACCGGTATCGATCAGCGCTCGACCGATCACATGGCTGAGGTCCGCCGGATTTTCCGCGGCTAACACTGCAACATCGGTGACGATGCGTCGCCCGTCGTGTCGCCCCTCAATCGACGGCAAGCGATAGAAATCCTAGATCGAGAGGCTCATCGACGACTTGCTGAATCGAAAAAATTCGATCGGGAAACCGAGCGAGTGCAGTCCGCAATGCCTCGCCCGGCGATTGATAAAATCCCTGCACTGCTTCGCCACGCAGCACAGCATAATCCCCATCATGATCGACAA